>NZ_RZSX01000620.1:0-3965 GCF_004023105.1 Mesorhizobium sp. M5C.F.Ca.IN.020.32.2.1
CGATTGCACCGATCAACAACATGGCGACGACCAGAAGGAAGGCCTCATTGAACGCCAATACCCACGCCTCGCGTCGTGCGGTCGAAGACAAGAGCGCGACCGCGCGGGCTGTCGTGCCGGCGTCGTCGACAAGCCGGTTCGCGAGCGCTCCCGCGACGGCCGTCAGACGATCAGCATCGAGCGTGTGGTAGAGCGAAACTTTCTCAGTGATGACGTTGGAGTAAAACTTTTCGCGCTCGGTGACGAAATGGGACACCAAGCCTACGCCAAGGGTGGCGCCCGCGAGCGTCGTTGCGTTGAAAGCGAGGGACGCTGTCGGAAGGTCTGCAGGTTTCAGCACGGACGTGCCGACGACCATGGCCGGTACAAGGAACAGCAGTTGACCTATCGAGAAGATCACGAGCGTCAGACAGAATTGATCGGCGGCGAAGAGCGCGGTGCCGTCACGCACCAACGCGGCCCCGATGGCGCACAGCGCAAAGCCGAGCGCCATGACTGTGCGCATGTCGAAACGATGCATGAGCTGCCAGACCAGCGGCAATGCGAGCAGCTGCGGGATTGCCGCCCACAGCATCAGTTCAGCGATCTCCAGGGGCCGATAGCCTTGAACAACGGCAAGGAACTGCGGAACGAGATAGGAGGTCACGACCAGGCTGATGCGAAGCACCAGGTTGAGTGCGATCGGGATGCCGAATTTTCGCGTGACCAGCAGCTTGGGCGACATGATGGGCAGCGGCGAGAACCGCACCAGAAACGCGAATCCGGCCCACACGGCGATCGAACCTGCAGTGCACCAGACGATCGTTTCGCTCTCGAACCAGAAGCGTCGCGTGCCCTGACTGAGGACGAGTGTTAGCGTCGCCAGTGCAAGCGACAACAGGGTCAGGGCGAGCCAGTCGGTTTTGAGCGCCGACCAGTCTTGCTGCTGATGTGGCGCCCAGGCGTGTGCAGCAAGGGCCAAGGTCGCACCGATGCCGGCCTGGATCAGGAACAGAGTCTGCCAGCCAAGGCTGTCTTCGGCGAAGCCCGCGATGACCGGTCCCAACGAGCCAGGGAACAGAAGCACGAAGGCGAGTAAGGTCACGCCGAACGGAAGTCGCGGCCCGCCCGTAACGATGAAGACGGCGACGAATGCCGCGGGACCAAAACCGCCGGCCGCAAATCCCTGGATTGTGCGTAACGCAACCATCATTTGGAGATCGGGGGCCGTGGCGCAGGCCGACGCTGTGATGGCGAAGGTAGTGGCGCTCACTACAAGGTATCGGCCGATGCTTAGAAATCGAATTAGAGGGCCCGAGGCGACGATCCCTGCAAAACTTGCCATCGTGTAAACCGTCAAGATCCACGAAGCCTCGTCGGGCGTAGAAAAGACGCCGCCTTGGACGTCGGCGATATTGGTCGAGGCGAACTGCGCCGACAGGCTAATGAGCAGTGACCCGGCCAGGCCGGTGGCAAGGAACAGAATCTTGCTTGGCGTTAGTGCGTTCGGCGTCGTCATGATGGTGAAGCGGCCGCATCGTTTCTTCGTACTGGCGATCTCCAACGCTACCGGCCAGCCGCATTAAGTCTATTGTATGAAGGTGTCGCCGATACTTTGGGTTTGGTTGGCGCGGCAACTGTCCTGAGTGGCGACCTCGAGCGCCCCGCGTTGGCCTGAAGCCGATATTTGCCTGCCCACCTAGCGGCGGATCGTCGTTTCGGTGAACGCCCGGCAGCCAAATCTCGATACTCCGCTACCCAACAAACTAACCAATCCGATGGTATCGCCGATACTATCGGGCAATAGATTTGTCCCTGTTGAGAGCCGATTCCTGTACCGCACTCTAAGGACACGGTGGAGTTAATTCCCTTCCCCGGAACACTCGCTATCAATAGGAGATCAACCATGCCCCTCAAAATCGCTGTTCTGGTGGGAAGCCTCCGCGCCGGTTCGCTTAATCGGAAGATAGCCGAGCTGCTTGTCCGGCTGCGACCCAATGACCTCAGCATGGAAATTGTCGGGATCGCTGATCTGCCGTTCTACAATGAAGACATCGAGGAGGACGCGCCGCCGGAGTGGCAGGAATTCCGCGAACGCATCAAAGCGGCAGACGCCGTTCTCTTCGTGACGCCAGAGTACAACCGGTCCGTTCCGGGGGCGCTCAAGAACGCGATTGACGTGGGCTCCCGTCCATATGGGGCGAGCGTGTGGGACGGAAAGCCAGGTGGCGTGATCACGGCTTCGCCTGGCGCAATCGGCGGATTTGGCGCCAATCACCACCTCCGCCAGATGTTCGTTTTCCTCAACGTGCTGGTCATGCAGCAACCTGAAGCCTACTTGAGCCACGCTAGCGATGGCGCGCTGGCCGAGGCGAAGACTCGGGAATTTCTTGCGAATTTCCTCGACGCGTACGCCCAGTGGGTGACAGCTTGTCTTGGCCATGCGGATGTCGGCCAGAAGCGTTCGAACTCTCGCGCTAGCCGCACCTTGGTTAGCGCTTGACCGCGCCAGCAAAGGCGACGTCAAATGACAAGTGTCGAGCGGAAAATGTCTTCCGCTCGTTGTTTGAACCTGCGACGATGTAGGCCGCTGCCTGCCGCAGTGGCCCAGCGTCCGCGAGACCCATGCCGATCAGTCCGCGCATAGCGGCACGGATCTTTTCAATTGATTCATCCAAGCGTCACGCTAACGGCCAAACGGCTCCGCGCAGCGGTACTGAGCCTCAGACTCCGTCCGTCAGAGTGAATTGCCTGGCGCCGTTAAGGCGAAACGCCATCTGGCCGGCAGTGGGCTGACAGCTGACACCTGTTGCGAAACTCGTCCACGCGTGGCCCACGTCGGCCGCGGGCTTCGGATCGGATCGTTACTTCACGAAAGCCAACACGAAAGTATTGCCGATACCATCGTGCAATAGATTTGGCGCCGCCGGCAGTCGATCTGTACGTCACGCCTGATTGGATCGATCGCATAGGAGGCTCGGATGCCAGCAACGTCGTTAACGCCCACTCGGCGCGAACTACTTGCCGCCGCGGCGGTCGCCGGATCGCTCGGTCTGCTCCCAAAGACACTGTCCGCTGCCGCCGGGAGCGATCCAATCCGCCCGTTTACCGTCAACATCCCTCAAGGAGCGATCGATGAGCTCCGCCGGCGCATTGCGGCGTCGCGTTTGCCCGATCCGGAAACGGTCGATGACCGCTCGCAAGGCATACAGCTAGCGAGCCTGCGCGAGATCGTGCGCTACTGGGGGACCGAATACGACTGGCGCAGGGCAGAGCAGAAACTGAACAATCTCCCACAATTCATTACCGAGATCGACGGGCTCGACATCCATTTCATTCAGGTGAAATCCCGTCACGCCAATTCCTTGCCTCTTATCATCACGCACGGCTGGCCCGGCTCGGTCATCGAGCAGCTGAAGATCATCGGGCCGCTGACCGATCCGACGGCCCATGGGGGCCAGGCGGAGGACGCGTTCGACGTCGTGATCCCCTCGATGCCGGGTTACGGCTTCTCCGGCAAGCCGACCGGCACGGGCTGGAATCCCGAGCGCATCGCTCGAGCCTGGGCGGAATTGATGCAGCGCCTCGGCTACACCCGCTACGTCGCCCAGGGCGGTGACTGGGGCTCCCCCGTCTCGAGCGCGATGGCCCGCCACGCGCCGGCGGGATTGCTCGGAATACACATCAACCTGCCGGCGACGATACCGTCCGAGGTGGCTGCTGCGCTCGCCGTCGGGGGGCCCGCGCCGGCTGGCCTCTCCGAGAGGGAGCGCAGGGCGTTCGACTCGCTCGACACGTTCTTCAGGAAGTACAGAGCCTACGGCGCGATAATGGGCACGCGGCCGCAGACGATCGGCTACTCCCTGGCGGACTCGCCAGTGGGGCTGGCAGCCTGGATACTTGATTACAACAACGGCGAGCCGGAGCGCGTACTCGACAGAACCGACGTGCTGGACAATATCACGCTGTATTGGCTGACGAACACA
>NZ_RZSX01000621.1:0-3961 GCF_004023105.1 Mesorhizobium sp. M5C.F.Ca.IN.020.32.2.1
CTCCCGCACTGCTAGCCATTCGGCTACCAGAATGATAATAATGATTAATCGAGTGCTCGTTTATAAACGCGAAACGTCGTCGGACGTCCTGCCGTCTTTATGACGTCCAGGACGACCTCTGGTTAGACAAGCCGGGAATTTGGAACACAATGCCATGAGCGAACCGACGGATCTGCGCGATCCTCCCCTTGAAGCCGCCCGGCGCCGAAAGCCATCGGCCAAGAACCCCAAGGGTCGCGTTACCATGACCGATATCGCCAGGGCCGCCGGCTGCTCGCAGGCAACGGTTTCGTTCGTCCTCAACAACACGCCGGGCATAAGGCTCTCGCAACAGACCCGCGAACGGGTGATCGGGGCCGCGCGGGGCCTCGGCTATGCGCCACCAGCCTTCTCTGCTCTTCGCAGCCCTATCGCCTCGTTCGAGGGGCTGGACGGGGTGATCGGCTTCGCGGTCGATCAACTGGCGACCAGTCCCGAAGCGGTCGTCGCCATCGAAGGAGCGCGCCAGGCCTCGTGGAATGCCGGCAATGTCGTGCTGGTCGCGCAGACTTTGGGTGATACCGTCATGGAGCCGCGCGCGATTGCGGCACTGACCAAGCGGGGTATTTCGGCGCTGATCTACATGACCATCTTTACGCGCGAGATCACCGCGCCCGACTATCTCTACGGCCTCGATATCCCGGTCATCCTGCTCAATTGCTATACCGCCGACTACGCCTTTCCCGCCGTGGTGCCGAGCGAAATCGCCGGCGGGCAGAGTTCCACCCGCCACTTGATCAGCCGTGGCCACCGCCGCATCGGAACCATCACCGGCGAGCCATGGATGCAGGCGGCGCAGGATCGGCTGAAGGGCTACCGCCGGGCACTGGCGACGGCCGACATCCCGTTCGATGTGGAGCTGGTGGTCGAGGGCGACTGGTCGGCGAGCGCCGGCTACGCCGCGACAGTCAAGCTTCTGGCACTCAAGGATCGGCCGACCGCAATCTTCTGCCAGAACGACCGCACCGCGATCGGCTGCTACGAAGCGTTGAAGGAGGCCGGCTTGCACATCCCTGGGGATATTTCGGTGATCGGCTATGACGACGAGGAAATCGCCCGGCATCTGTTCCCGCCTTTGACGACGTCGATCCTGCCGCATATGGCGATGGGGCAATGGGCGATCGAGCAATTGGAAGTCCCTGCACCGCCCGGCCGCGGCCGCTACCCCATTACCAAGCTTGAATGCCCGCTGGTCGAGCGGGAATCGGTCAGTGCTGTGGCGCCTGGGCGCACACACGGACCGACAGCCAGCTGAGCACCTCCAGTCTTCCGTCAACGCAAACGCCGTACTGATGCCGCTCCAAACCAGACAGGCGCCCCCGCAAAGGGCGATGGCCCCGACATTGTCGCCTGGCATGGTGGATCGGGATTCTTGTATCCAGATTTCTGCGGACTGACGTGCGGTTTGCTGCAGTCTGGTTGTGGCGAAATCCTGGATCCAAGGGTAAATCTGATCTGGTTCGCCGTTCCGCGCCGGCCTTCGAGCCCGATTTCCTCGCTGACCCGGATCGGCAACCCGCCAGGAGTTATACTGCCATGAAGCTCCAGCATCGCCATGGCCCGCCGCGCGATTTCGTCGGTTACGGCCGGCGGCCGCCGCAGATCATCTGGCCGGACGGACGTCTGGTCGCAGTCAATCTCGTGGTCTGCTACGAGGAAGGGTCGGAATATTCGCTGTTCGAGGGCGACGACCATAGCGATGGCTGGGGCGAATATCCGTTGTCGGCGCCGGCCGGCATCCGCGATCTCGGCACCGAAACGCATTTCGAGTATGGCAGCCGCGTCGGTATCTGGCGCATCGCCAGACTGCTCGAGCGACACGGCGTCCACGCCACGATCTCGAGCTGTGCCGAGGCGCTGCGGCGCAACCCGGAGGTGACGGCATGGCTGTGCCAATCGGGTCACGATCTGCTCGGCCATGGCCTGCGCTGGACCGAACAATGGACCCTGAGCCGTGACGAGGAGCGCGACCATCTGCAGCGTGCCGTCGCGCTGTTCATCGAGCTGCTCGGCGAGCGGCCGATCGGCTGGAACAGCCGTTCCTTTCCCAGCGTCAACACGCGCGACATCCTGATCGAGGAAGGCGGCTTCCTGTATGATTCAGATCCGTGCAACGACGACCTGCCCTATTTCGTGCCGGCACAGAACGGGCGCCTTCTGATCATTCCCTATTCCAAGACCTTGAACGACAGCCGCTATCTGGTAAGCCCCGGCTATGTGACGCCCAAGGACTTCGTCTACAACGTCGAGGCCTATCTGGACTTCCTGATCAGGGAAGCCAGGGAAGAAGGCGGGCGCATGATGACGATAGCCGTCCATGCGCGATGGACCGGCCAGCCCAACCGGGCCGCGGCATTGGAAGGCATAATCGAGACGGTTCTGTCCAGGCCGGAGGCCGCCTTCATGCGCCGCAACGACATCGCCCGTTATTGGCTGTCGTTGTTTCCGGCCGAGGGCGAAGCGCCATGAAGCCGACGTCCAACTCGCGTGGCGAACAGCAATGCTTAAGCATCGGTGCGGGAAGGGAATTGCTCACCCCAACGGCATAGCGCCTCTGCTCCAGCATTGAGCGCCGCTCCGCTTTCTGTCAACGAATAGACGACCTTAGTCGGCGATCCCGGATAGACTTCTCGGTTCACAAGCCCGTCAGCCTCCAGTTCGCGTAATTGCTGCGTCAGCATCTTTTCACTGATCGCCGGAATGAACTGCCTCAATCGGCCGAACCTGCGAGACGCCGTTCCAAGCTCACAAAGAATATCCACTTTCCACTTCCCTTCGATCGCCTTGATCGCGGTCGAGAAGGGTGGTGCTCTGGAACGGCCGGCTCCTTTGTGCTCCTCGTCGAAAAGGAAGCGCATCGGCCAACACTTGACCTTTGAGTTCGTGAAAGGTGCGCTTCAATTCGCAATGCAAGTGCTGTAGTTAGACAAAGAGTGCGGTCTGCCGCTTACTGAGGCAAAGAAGGCGAAGCGTATCAATCGCAGTGTATGAGAGCCATACCGATGAGATGAGACGAAGCTGCCGAAGACGGGCTAGGCCCGGCGTTCTGCTCAGCGTGAGCGCTGGTCTGCGGCTGCTCGCGTCGTTGCTCTTTTTGGTCTGGACCATTCCTGCGGCAACAGCCGACCAGGTCGGACATGATGTAGCTAAAGAGCAAATGAGGCTCGCTGCGTCCAAACCGGTCGCGACCATCCCTGTCCGCGACATTGCGCGCCGTGTTGCAGCTGAGACTTTCCGTTTCAAGACGGGAACGCCTGCCATTGCGGGAAACGGCAAGCCCTTTTGCATTATGCCGGATTTGCGCCTGCCGTTCGAAACCGCGTCAGCCGCACCGATTGGTATCGGGTCTGAGGACCGGACGAAACTGTCGCCGATCCGCGCCTTTGATGCGCGCGCGCCTCCGTTTCTCCCGCCATGATCCTGGCCGCGCGACCGCGGCCGCCGACTCTTTCACATCGCGTTCCCGGGCTCTCGTCGAGTTGCTCGCCGATCGGAACGCCAAAGCTCTTGTCGGAGGCGGTTTCCGCCCGATATCGGCTGAACGGACAAGAACATGCTCCATTTTTCGCGCTGGAAGACCATTCTCATCTGGCTGACGGTCCTGGCCGGTATCCTGTACGCAGCTCCAAACCTGGTTCCCGCCTCCACCCTGGCATCGCTGCCGAATTGGCTGCCAAAGCGGCAGCTGACGCTGGGCCTCGACCTGCAGGGCGGCTCGCACATCCTGCTCCAGATCGATCGGCAGGACCTCGCCAACGAACGCCTCGAAGCGGCACGCGACGAGGTCCGCACATCGCTGCGCGATGCCCAGATCGGCTATACCGGGCTTACCGGCACCGCCAATTCCATCCAGGTCCGCATTCGCGACCAAGGCCAGATCGAAGCTGCGAAGGCCGCGCTCGAAAGATTGACGCAGCCGATC
>NZ_RZSX01000622.1:0-3952 GCF_004023105.1 Mesorhizobium sp. M5C.F.Ca.IN.020.32.2.1
CCCTTGGCATAGGGCAGCACGAAGCGCATCGGCCAGATGATGTGCGGCGCATTCTTCCAGAGAATTTCGCGCTCCATAAGCGCCTCGCGCACCAGGCGGAATTCGTAGAACTCGAGATAGCGCAAGCCGCCATGGATCAGTTTGGTCGAGCCGGAGGAGGTTCCGCTGGCCAGATCGTTCATTTCGGCAAGGAAGACCGAGAAGCCGCGCCCAACCGCATCGCGAGCAATGCCGCAGCCGTTGATACCGCCACCGATGACGAAGATGTCATGGATCGGGGGTGCGCTCACAATAGTCCTCCCGGATTTCGCATTGCAGCATTTTTAGGTTTTTACGAAACCGTGGTGGGATTATTTCGAAATGGGAACGAATGTCAAACGAAATATAAACACCGGCAATTGCCCCTACGGCACCCTTACGAGAGCGACGTTTCGATCAGCTGAACCTCTGCCTCCTGGCAGATCTTGCGTACCGACGGGATGTCGCAACGGTCGGTGATGAAGGTGTTGACCTGCGACAGATGGCCGATGCGGACCGGCGCCGTCCGCTCGAATTTGGTCTGGTCGGAAACGAGGATGACATGCCGGGCATTGGCGATGATCGCCTGCGCCACCTTCACTTCACGAAAATCGAAATCAAGCAACGCACCGTCATGGTCGATCGCTGAGGCGCCGATCACCGCGTAGTCGACCTTGAACTGCCTGATGAAATCGACCGCCGCCTCGCCGACCACGCCGCCATCGGAGCCGCGCACAACCCCGCCGGCAATAACGACTTCGATGGAAGGGTATATGCGCATCCTGTTGGCAACATTGATATTATTAGTGATCACCATCAATCCGGTGTGATCAAGGAGCGCCTTGCTGACCGACTCCGTCGTGGTGCCGATATTGATGAACAGCGAGGCATTGTCCGGGATAAGCCTGGCTGCTGCGCGGCCGATCGCCTCCTTCTCCTCGGCGGCGATCTTGCGTCTCGCCTCATATTCCATGTTTTCGATGCCGGACGGGAACAGCGCACCGCCATGAATCCGTGACAGCAGCCGCTGGTCGCACAGGTCGTTAAGGTCCTTGCGGATGGTCTGCGGCGTCACGTTGAAATGCGTTGCCAGATCGTCGACCAGCACGCGGCCATTGTCCTTGGCCATCTGGATGATTTCGGAATGACGCGGCGACAGATACATTTGGAGGCCTCTCGTTTTCGCTTTTCTTGTCTATAGCGGAAAACGAAAGTGATGAAAAGGCATAAGCCGGCTAACGAAATTACATCCGTCCAAAGCAACCACGGCGCAACTTTGCCGACCATTTCAACTCAACCCAGACCGCGGGCGATTTCGGTGATGACCTCGAAAGCTGTGTCGACATCCGCCGCCGTCGTCTCGAACTGACCGACTTGAAAGCGGATCGCGATCTGCCCGTCCACCCGTGTCTGTGTCAGATAGATGCGGCCATCGTCGTTGATCGCATTGACCAGCCGCAGATTGTGTTCGTCCGAATCGATGCCGGCCGCCGCCAGATGCCGGAACGAGAACAGCGACAGCATCGGTTCCGTGACGATCTCGAAATCCGGTTGCCGAGCCAGCCGCGCGGCAAGGCCTTCGCTCCAGGCAACATGGTTGCGGATCATGGTCCGGAGATTTTCCAGCCCGTGGGCGCGCAGCAGGAACCACAGTTTCAGTGCGCGAAAGCGCCGCCCGAGCGGCACCGACCATTCGGAATAGTTGATGATTCCGTCGCGTCCATGCGTCTTCAGGTAATCCGGCTTGATGGCGAGCGTCCGCACCAGGTCTTCCGGCCGGCGGATGAACTGCATCGAGCAGTCGAACTGCGCGCCCAGCCATTTGTGCGGATTGAAGACGATGGAATCCGCGTGCTCCGCGCCGGCCCAGAAATGCCGGTATTCCGGACATATCATCGCCGATCCGGCCCAGGCGGCATCGACATGCAGATAGAGCCCGTATCGCTTAGCCACAGCGGCGACGCCGGCGATGTCATCGGTGCCGCCGGTGCTAGTGCCGCCGACACAAGCGATGACGCCGGCCGGCAGCATGCCCGCATCCCGGTCGGCGACGATCGCCGCTTCGAGGGCTGTGACATCCATGGCGCGAAGGCGGCCAGCAACCGGAATGCGCACGAGATTGTCCTCGCCAATGCCCGATACCCAGATCGCCCGGTCGATGGAAGTATGGACCTGGTCGGAAGAATAGATGCGCAATATCGGCTGGCCTTGCAGGCCCTTCTTGTTGCCCTGCCAGTGTAGCGCGCGCTCGCGCATGGTCAGCGCGGCGGCAAGCGTTGCCGACGATGCCGAATCCTGCATGACGCCGGAAAACCCTTCCGGCAGGCTAAGCGCCTGACGCATCCAGTCGACGACGCGCGTCTCGAGTTCGGTCGCTGCCGGCGAGGTCTGCCAGAGCATGCATTGCGCGGCCATCACCGAGACCAGATATTCGGCCACCACCGAGACCGGTGCGGCGTTGGCTGGGAAATAGGCGAAGAAGCGCGGATGCTGCCAATGCGTCATGCCCGGCAGGATTTTTTGCTCGAAGTCGGCGAAGATTGCCTGCATCGTTTCGCCCTCTTCCGGCGGCGAGACATCGATGCTTCTAGAGATTTCGCCCGGCTCGACAAGCGGCCGCACCGGTCTTTCGCGAAGTGTGCCCCTGTAGTCGGCACCCCATTCGGCCGCGTACAGCGACCATTCCCGGAATTCGTTGCTATCCATTTTCCTCTCCGTCGCATCGAGCCCAGAAATCAAAGAGCACGAAAAACGGAGGCTTTCATTCGGGAAAATCAGGCAGGCTCGCGAAAGCGGTCTTCAGCGCGTTCGACCAGCCGTCCGAGATCGTGCGATAATATTGATCGTCCTGGGCTATCCGTTTCTTCAGGCTGACCTTGAAGGCGTCCTTTTCGTAGAACAGCAGGTCAAGCGGCAGACCGACCGACAGGTTCGATTTCAGCGTCGAGTCGAACGACACCAGCAGGAGTTTCACCGTCTCGGCGAAACTCATCGTCTTTTCATAGGCGCGGATGATGATCGGCTTGCCGTATTTGGTCTCGCCGATCTGGAAAAACGGCGTGTCATCGGTCGATTCGATGAAATTGCCTTCCGGATAGATCATGAACAGCCGCGGCGCGCTGCCCTTGATCTGGCCGCCGAGGATAAAGGAGGCATTGAAATAGGAATCGGCCTTTTCGCCTGCCGGCGACGAACTGGCGATGACTTCCTTAACGGTGTCGCCGACCATCCGCACCGTCTGATACATAGACGGCGTTTCGAGCAGAGTGGCGTGGCGATCGGCCACCGCCTTGGTGCGTTCGTCGAGCAAACTGACGACCGCCTGCGTCGTCGCCAGATTGCCGGCCGACATCAGCACGATGACGCGCTCGCCCGGCTCTTCCCAGACATGCATCTTCTTGAAGGTCGAGATCGAATCCATGCCGGCGTTGGTACGCGTGTCCGACATGAACACGAGCCCGCGATCGATCTTCAGGCCGACGCAATAGGTCATCGAATCTCTTTGGCAGCAATCTTGCCGTGGATTACTGCTCCACGGTGACGATGACCGCAAGCTGTTCTTCCGCTTGTCCCAGCCGAATTCCCGACACCGGCGTGGCATCGCGGTAATCACGGCCGGTCGCCACCTTTACATAGCGTTCGTCGGGCGAAATGCCGTTGGCGACGTCGAACGCGACCCAGCCGAGGCCCGCAACATGCGCCTCAGCCCAGGCATGGCTTGCCGCCTGCTCGACCGCCGCATCCATCATCAAATAGCCGCTGACGTAGCGGGCCGGAAACCCCATGGCGCGCGCCGTGGCGGCAAAGATGTGGCTGTGGTCCTGGCAGACGCCGGTCTTGAGCGCCAGCGCGTCCTCGGCCGGGGTCGCCGCATTGGTGATACCCGGCGTATAAGCCACGCGCTCGCCGATCACGGCCATCAGCCGGTGCAGCC
>NZ_RZSX01000623.1:0-3937 GCF_004023105.1 Mesorhizobium sp. M5C.F.Ca.IN.020.32.2.1
GTCCCCAGGGCGCGGCCCAAAATGTCGGACCCGGCGAATTGCTTGTTCTGCCGCTTGGCTGGCAGGGCGAATGGACCATCCACGAGAAAACGCGCAAGCTTTACATCCTGCATTCGGTTTGATCGCTGCAGGTGCATGCTCGCCTGCAATTTCCGATGAGACCACGCGCGCCACGGCGGTCGACTAAACCCCTTCGACCAGCACGATCTCGCCGTCGGCTACTTTCTGGCGGATCGTCACGGCGCGTCGATACTCCGGCGAGTGATAGCAATCGTGCGCCGCAGCCAAAGACGGAAACTCGATGATTACGTTGCGGTCGCGGCCCGGCCCTTCCGCCTTTTCATGCGCACCGCCTCGTGCCAGGAAAACGGCGCCGAAGCGATCGAAAGCCGGTTTGGCGGCAGTGACATAGTCCTTGTAGCCTTCCGCATCGCGCACATCGACGCGGGCGATCCAGTATCCCTTGGGCATGCTTCTTCTCCGAATTGTTAGGCCGAGCGCATTTCGTCAAGGATCGCTTCCGCGACCGCTCGCCTGTCGGCGGCGCCGACGATCGGCCGGCCGACGACGAGATGGCTGGAGCCGTTGCGGATCGCCTGCGCCGGCGTCACCACGCGTTTCTGGTCGCCATGGTCGCTGCCCTTGGGCCGTATTCCCGGCGTGACGACGGCCATGTTGGGCCCGACGATCCGGCGCACCGCTTCCGCTTCCTCGGCCGAGCAGACGATGCCGCCCATGCCGGCATGCAGCGCCTGTTCGGAGCGCCTCAGCACCAGCGTATGCGGGTCATGTTCATAGCCGGCGTCGATCACGTCCTGCTCGTCCATCGAGGTCAGCACGGTGACGCCAAGCAGGCAAAGATCGCTGCCCCTGGCGGCCTCGACCGCTACCTTCATCGTCTTCGGATAGGCGTGCAGCGTCAGCATGGTCATGCCCATCCTGGCAATGGCCTCGACACCCTTGGCTATCGTGTTGTCGATGTCGAGCAGCTTCATGTCGAGGAAGATCCTGGTGCCGCCGCTGGCGAGCTCGCGGGCGAAATCGAGGCCACCGGCGAAGGCGAGCTGGTAGCCGATCTTGTAGAAGGAGACGATCCCGTCGAGCTCACGCACCGCCTTCTCGGCGTCCTTCAGCGTCGGCACGTCGAGGCCGACGATCAGCCTGTCTTGCATGGTGCTGGCGCGCTCCTGGATCACGCCTCGATCCGCGTCGACAGCATGCGCGAGGTTTCGATCAGCGTGCCGCATAGGTGCTCCATCGATCTGTGCAGTCTCTCGTCCCTGAAATTTCCGTCCTCGTCGAAGGCGTTGCCGCCCTCCGGCACCGAGCATTCCGGCGTCACCACCTCCATCTTGCAGCGCACCAGCACGGAGCGCAGATGGTTGATGCAGCGTACCCCGGCGAAATGTCCTTTGGAAGACGAACAAAGGCCGGCGGGCTTGCCGGTGAACGGCCTGAACGACCGCCCGCCATCCATTCGCACGCGGCTCACCCAATCGATGGCGTTCTTGAGCAGCGGCGGGATCGAGCCGTTATATTCGGGCGTCGCGATCAGCAGCCCGTCATGGGCGGCGATCTGCCGGGCAAGCTTGATGGCGTTTTCAGGAATGCCTTTCTCCTTTTCCAGATCCTCGTCGAGAATCGGCAGCGGATAGTCGGCAAGCGAGATGCGGGTTACCTCGGCACCCTGCAGAGCGAGTTCCTTCTGCGCCACATCGGCGGTCCTGCCGCTGTAGGCGCCAGCGCGAATTGAACCTGCAAAGACGAGAATTTTCGGGATCACTGCCATTAGCCATCATTGTCAGCCGACAGGTATAGGCCAGGCACGTTTCAAATACCAAATACTGATCAATGCGCCGCGCGTCGGTAGATCCACAGCTGCGTTGGCGGGATGTTGCGGATGACGAAATGAAAATGCTCGACCGTGTAGTCGCCGCGGCCGGGCGGGATCGGCGACAGCGGGCCGTAGGTCAGCTGCACGATCGGGCGGCCTGTCGGGATGCGGTCGAGAAGGCTTTCGACATAGGCGATGCGCTGGGCGACCGGGAAATTGAGCAATGGCACGCCGGAGACGACCGAATCGAAGGTCAGGCCGCTCTTGTCACCGAGTGTCGCATCGAGATTGAAGGCGTCGCCCTCGATGACGTTGACGCCGGGATAGAGCTGGCGCAGATGGCGCACGAAATCGGGCGAGTATTCGACTGCGTAGAGATTTTCAGGCTTTACGCCCTGGGCGAGGATGGCTCGGGTGATGACGCCGGTGCCAGGCCCGACTTCGAGCACCGGCAGGCCCGAGTTCGGGTTGACGACGGAGGCCATCTTTCGAGCCGTGGTGGAACTGGTCGGCACGATCGAACCGACCGCCTTCGGCTTGTCGATCCAGCCCTTGAAGAACTTCAGTTCGTCGTCGAACTTTTCCGCCAGCGCCTTTCGCAGTCCGGGACCATGTGCCATGCAAGTTCTCCTGAACGCTCCCCCGAGAGGCTACTTAGCAGCTACGGGGTTCAAGGCAAGGCGGACTCCGGTATAAGATGTTGATGACGCTAGGGAAGCCTCGCCTTGATTGCACTCTACACCGGATTGGCGAGAATAGGCATCAGCGCTCGCCGAAGGTTTCGAAAAAGTCCTTCATGCGGGCGAAAAAGCCGCTCGACTGCGGCGAATTATCCTTCGAGGAAACCTGCTCGAATTCCTCCAGCAACTCGCGCTGGCGGCGGGAAAGGTTTTGCGGCGTCTCGACCGCGGTCTGGATATAGAGGTCGCCGACATTGTGCTGGCGCAGCACCGGCATGCCTTTGCCCTTGAGGCGGAACTGGCGGCCGTTCTGGGTGCCTTCCGGCACTTTCACTTTCGTCTGGGTGCCGTCCAGCGTCGCCACCTCGAAGGAGCCGCCAAGTGCTGCCGTCGTCATCGAGATCGGCACCTTGCAGTAGAGATCGGCGCCGTCGCGCTGGAAGAATTCGTGCGGCTTGACCGCCAGGAAAATATAGAGATCGCCCGACGGGCCGCCGCGCAGGCCGGCCTCGCCCTCATTGGCAAGGCGGATGCGGGTGCCGTCCTCGATACCGGCCGGGATGTTGACCGACAGCGAGCGCTCCTCGGTGACGCGGCCCTGGCCGGCGCATTTCGGGCACGGCTCCTTGATGGTCTGGCCACGCCCCTGACATTGCGGGCAGGTGCGCTCGATCGAGAAGAACCCTTGCGTGGCGCGTACCTTGCCGTGGCCATTGCACATCGAGCAGGTGACGGGCTGGGTGCCGGGCTTGGCGCCGCTGCCGGAGCATTCCGTGCAGGAGATCGAGGCCGGCACGTGAATCTGTGCGGTCTTGCCGGTAAACGCCTCCTCCAGCGTGATTTCCATATTGTAGCGCAGGTCGGCGCCGCGCTCGCGGCCACCGGAGGAGCGGCGCTGGCGCCCGCCCATCATGTCGCCGAAAATATCCTCGAAGATGTCGGCGAAGCCGCCGGCGCCGAAGCCGTGTGCGCCGCCGTTCATGCCGCCCTGTTCAAAGGCGGCGTGGCCGAAACGGTCGTAGGCCGCGCGTTTCTGCGGGTCCTTCAGCGTCTCGTAGGCTTCGTTGATTTCCTTGAACTTGTGCTCGCAGGAATGGTCGCCGGGATTGCGATCGGGATGGAACTGCATGGCGAGCTTGCGGAAAGCGCTCTTGAGCTCCTTCTCGTCGGCCCCCTTTTGCACACCCAACGTTTCGTAGAAATCAGCTTTCATCTTTTCCTGCAGTCCGGATATTCAACGTCTTGAAGCCTTGTTGCGTCGTTGCCGGCACGCTGTTCCGATTTAGGTGCGATGGCGCCTGGATGCCAGTGTCGACGCGGGCTTGCTCGCATTTTTCCGATCAAGCCCGCACTTTTTCGGCCAGAGTTGCAAAAAAGCCCGGCTTTGCGCCGGGCCTTCTGCGATAATCTGCCGTCAGGCCGC
>NZ_RZSX01000624.1:0-3919 GCF_004023105.1 Mesorhizobium sp. M5C.F.Ca.IN.020.32.2.1
GATCAAGGGTGCACAGCGTCGGCGAGAGCGGCTTGCGGCGGTCCACCTCGACCTCGACCGGTTCAAGCAGATCAACGACACGCTTGGCCACGCCGCCGGCGACTATGTGCTGGTGGTGACGGCGCAGCGCATGCGCGATTCCTGCCGGGCATCGGATCTCTGCGTGCGTCTCGGCAGCGACGAGTTCGTAATGATCCTCAATGGTGCCGGCGGCACCGAGGACATCAACATGGTCGCCAGGCGCGTCCTGACGCAGATCAACGAACCGATCGTCTTTCAGGGCACGACCATCCTTCCAGGCGCCAGCGCCGGCGTCGCCGTCTATCCGGTCGACGCCGACAATGCGCAAGATCTGCTCGTCCATGCCGACCTCGCGCTCCACTCCGCCAAGAAGCAGAGTGGCAGTCTCTCATTCTTCTCCGAGGAATTGCGGCATGAACTCGATTACCGCAAGCAGCTCGAGCATGACATTAGGATCGCAATCGCGGAGAAGGCGTTCCAGGTCTATTTCCAGCCACAGGTTTCGTTGTCGAACGGTACGATCGGCGGCATCGAGGCGCTGGTTCGCTGGGAACATGCCGAGCGCGGCATGATCGCTCCGGGCGAATTCATTCCCGTCGCCGAGAAATGCGGACTCATGCCTGCGATCGGCCGCCTCGCTGATTGCCTTGGCGATGACAATGCGGCCGAGTGGAACCGCGCCGGCGTCGCCTTCGGACGGCTCGCGGTCAACGTATCCGGCAGCGAATTGCGTGAGCCCGATTTCGACGCCTTCCTCTTCGATACGCTGGAAAAGGCCGGCCTGCCGCCACAAAGACTTTCGCTCGAAATCGTCGAATCCGTCATTCTCGACGACGAGAAGACCGGCATCGCGGCAAAGCTGCGGCACATCCGCGCCGCCGGTGTTCATCTCGAACTCGACGATTTCGGCACCGGCTACGCCTCGCTCAGCCACGTCAACCCGAACGAGATCGACCGGCTGAAGATCGATCGCCGCTTCGTCCAGAACATCAATGAGAACGGCGACAACACCAAGATCGTGCGAGCCATCACCGAACTCGCCCGCGGCCTCGGCATCTCGATCGTCGCCGAGGGCGCAGAAACCGAGGCCGAGCTCGATTCGCTGATGGCGATCGGCTGCGACCAGGTGCAGGGCTATTCCATCGCCTTCCCGATGCCGCAGGACAAGGCACGCCAATGGCTGGTCGCGCGGGCGCCGAAGAGAGCCAGGCTAACGGTGCTGCAGGGAAGGTTGGCTTAAGGCGCCAGCCCTGACATGCCGCTTCGGAAATGGCGGCCTGACGGGTGAGTCCGGCTAAGGTGCCGCCGACTGTCGCAATGGTGGCAAAGTCTTCAGCGGATTGAGCATCGGCACCCCGAGCGGTGCAAAATGACGCTCGCTGTCCGTCAGTATCGTCAAACCGTGGACCTCGGCCGTCGCGGCGATCGCTATGTCTTCGAACCCTGGCCGATGCGCCCTTGCCCGATCAAGGATGGCCGGCGGCATGTGCGGCGCGCAAATCGAAGGGAAGAACCCTCTTTCCTTGGGCCACTGAAACAATGCGTTCGGCAGTTTGGGATCAATCGACATTCGCCCGCAGCGCCGCCAGGACCTCCGCGAACTCCGCCAGCCTCTCGTCGGACAACCCGGTCCGCAGCCGCCTGTCGAAGGCGAGGGCTGCCGTGCGCAATTTCAGGAACAGCGCCTCTCCCGCTTCGGTCAGTTCAACCTGGTGGACGCGGCGGTTTTCCGGATCGCGGCGCCGGGTCAGCAGGCCTTGCATCTCCATCGCGTTCAGATGGTGGGTCAGCGTCGCGCCTTGGATTCCGATCATGCCGGCGAGCTCGCGCTGGTTGGCCAGTTGGCGCGACTTGATCGACAACAGAGTGACCCAGACCGGTAGCGTGCCGCCAGCCTCGACCAAGGCGGCGTCGAAGGCCTGTGCGACAAGCTTTGCGGTGCGGGCGAGATTCATCCCGATTGGCGGGCGATCAAAAGGCGTCATGATCCGACACTAGAGCAAGGGAAAGGCCGATGGAACTGGCCCACGCTTACACATTGACACCTAATCATTAGATATCTAACCTTATGGTGAGCGTGGGGAAAGGAGGAAATGCGGTCATGCAGTATGTCTACATCATCGTCCTCGGCCTTCATGTATTGGCCGGTGTGTTCTGGGCTGGAACGACCATCGCTGTCGCCCGCGATCCGGAGATTCGGATCGAACGGTTTTTCCGGCCGCAAATGCGAGCGGCCGGCATGGTTTTCCTGACCGGCGCCCTCCTCTGGTATTTCTTCCACGGCGGCTATTTCGGTTCGATGGAAATGGTTCTGGCCCTGGGTATCGCCACAGCCCTGATTGCCGCGGGCGTCCAGGGCGCGCTGGTCGGCTCTGCCAGCAGGCAGCTCGCCGGCACTGACGCGGCCACGGAAACCCAGCTGCGCGCGAAAATGACAAGGGGCGAACGCATCGCTGGTGGGCTGCTGGTCATCACCGTACTTTGTATGGCTACCGCCAGATTGTTCTGAGCGGGGCCCGCCGCAATTGACAAGATCGTACGATTTCCGGCCGCAAGCCGGCGGCGGATGGCGCGCAGATCGGACCGACGTGCCTGATCGCTCTCCGTGCGGACGTTCGGCTGCGCGCCACCATCGAGCGGTGACGATCGTCAGATCCGCAATCCAAACCTGATGCCGTCGTAGATTGCGGCGTGGATGTTGCGCGAGGCGACCGCATCGCCGATGCGGAAGAGCACGAAACCGCCTTGCTGATTGCGCGCCGGAAAAATGTCGCCGCCATTGACCAGCCGCTCGTAGTCGACCGCGCCGCCATTCTTCGACAGCGGTTTCAGTGCGAGATAGAGGTCATCGAGCGGCAGCGTGCCGTGCTCGACCACCACCTGATCGACCCGCCGCTCGCCGCGCCAGCCGTCGGCGAAGTCTGAGCCGAGCTCCGCAACCAGTTGATTGCCCTCGCGCCGTACCGAGCGCAGCCGTGTGTTTATAGTGATGGTGACGCCCTTCTCGTGGAAGGCGCGCATATACGGCACGTGATTCATGCCGCCCATTTCCGGGGCGAAGAAGCGTTCGGGCGAAACAAGCTCCAGCCTTGCGCCGCTGCCCGCGATCAGCTCGGCGGCTCCCATGCCTTGATGGCCGCCATTGTCGTCATAGAGTAGCACGTTTTCGGCCGGCTTGACGCTGCCGGCCATGATATCCCAGCTCGACGTGACGAGATTGTCGCCCGCCGCCAGCGGCGGGTTCTGGGGCAGGCCGCCGGTGGCTACCACCACTACGTCGGGCGACAGCGCCAGAACATCGTCCTTCTCCGCCCAGGTGTCATAGCGGATCTCGACGCCGAGCCGGTCGAGTTCGGCCAGCCGCCAGTCGATGATGCCGATCAGTTCCTTGCGGCGCGAATTCTGTGTCGCCAGCCGCACCTGGCCGCCGGCCTGGCTCGACGCTTCCAGCACCGTGACCTGGTGTCCGCGCTCGGCAGCGACACGCGCCGCCTCCAGCCCGCCGGCCCCAGCGCCGACGACGATCACGTTTCGCTTCGGTCCCTCGGTCCTGGGGATGATGTGCGGGATATCAGCCTCCCGGCCGGTTGCCGCGTTGTGGATGCACAGCGCCTCGCCGCCTTCATAGATGCGGTCGAGGCAGTAAGTGGCGCCGACGCAAGGGCGGATCTCGTGCTCGCGGCCCTCCATCACTTTCCGAACGATGTGCGGATCGGCGATGTGGGCGCGGGTCATGCCGACCATGTCGAGCTTGCCGGTGGCGATGGCGTGACGCGCGGTGGCGACATCGGCAATCCGCGCCGCATGGAAGGTCGGGAATTTCGTCGCCGCCCTGACCTCACCGGCGAAGTCGAGATGCGGCGACGAGCGCATGCCGGTCACCGGGATGACCCTGGTC
>NZ_RZSX01000625.1:0-3897 GCF_004023105.1 Mesorhizobium sp. M5C.F.Ca.IN.020.32.2.1
GACCAGGACGGCGGCAGCGCGGAACGGATTTTCGCCAACCAGAAGCACGACGAAGCCGGCGACGACGAAGGCAACGGCGAGATTGATTACCGGGATCAGCCCGTAATCGGCCCAGGCCGGCAGCTTGGCGTAAGGCGTGCTCATTCCGCCGCCTCCTGGCGCTCGACGCCGGCCATCAGCAGGCCGAGCTCGCCTTCGGTCGCCTCCGGTCCGCGCTCGCCGACGATGCGGCCGGCAAACATCACCAGGATGCGGTCGGACAGCGAGCGGATCTCGTCGAGCTCGACCGACACCACCAGCACCGCCTTGCCCTGGTCGCGCATGGCGATGAGCCGCTTATGGATGAATTCGATGGCGCCGACATCGACGCCGCGCGTCGGCTGACCGACGATCAGCACGCCCGGATCCTGCTCCATCTCCCGGGCCAGCACGATCTTTTGCTGATTGCCGCCGGAGAAATTGGCGGTCTTGAGCCGGCAATCCGCCGGACGGATGTCGTATTTGGTAATCTTGTCCCTGGCGTCGTTGCGGATCGCGTCTATGTCGAGGAACGGCCCCTTCAGATATCGTTCGTCGTCGTGATAGCCGAGGATCGAATTCTCGTTCTCCTCGAAGGCCAGCACCAGCCCGACATGATGACGGTCTTCCGGCACATGGGCGAGACCGCGGTCGCGCAGCTCGCCGGGATCGGCGGCCCCGGTGAGATCGATCGGCTTGCCGTCGAGCATGACGGAGCCCGAGACGGCGCGCCTGATCCCGGAAATCGCCTCGAGCATTTCGGATTGCCCGTTACCGGCGACGCCGGCGATGCCGACGATCTCCCCGGCGCGCACATCGAAGGAGATGTCGTCGACCATGGTGACGCCGCGGGAATCCTTCACTGTCAGGTTCTTCACCGCGAGCTTGACGCCGCCGGCTTCCGCCTCGCCCTTCTCGACCCTGAGCAGCACGCGGCGCCCGACCATCAGCTCGGCCAGTTCCTCGACTGTCGTCTTCCTGGTTTCCCGTGTCGCCACCATCGTGCCCTGGCGCATGACCGAGACCGTGTCGGTGATCGCCATGATCTCGCGCAGCTTGTGGGTGATCAGCACGATCGTTTTACCCTGCTCCTTCAACTGCTTGAGGATGCGGAACAGATGGTCAGCTTCTGCGGGCGTCAGCACGCCCGTCGGCTCGTCGAGGATCAGGATTTCGGCGCCGCGATACAGCGCCTTGAGGATTTCGACACGCTGCTGCAGGCCAACCGGCAACTCCTCGATGATCGCGTCGGGATCGACCTCCAGCCCGTATTCGCGCTCGAGCCGTTCCAGCTCTGATCGCGCCTTGGTGATGCTCCTCTTCAGCAGGGCATCGCTTTCTGCGCCGAGAATGACGTTTTCCAGCACCGTGAAATTGTCCACCAGCATGAAATGCTGATGCACCATACCGATGCCGAGCGCGATGGCGTCGTTTGGCGTCTTGATCGACGCCGGCTGGCCGCCGACGCGGATCTCGCCGCTGTCGGCCTGGTAGAAGCCATAGAGGATCGACATCAGCGTCGACTTGCCGGCGCCGTTCTCACCGACAATGCCGTGGATGGTGCCGCGCACGATCTCCAGATTGATGTCGCGGTTGGCGCGCACGGCGCCAAAACTCTTGTTGATGCCGATCAACTCGATTGCGGCTTGCGCCATGCAGCCTGTCCCACTCTTATTTTTTTATCGCTTGGTCAAAACGCCTAGCATGACGCCCCGTCTGTGCCAATTGGCCGGAGCAGCGTTACTCTCGACAAATCCCCGCCCGCTTGTCAATTTCGAACGTGGCCGCGGCCTTCACAACGCTATCGCATCGGCCTGAAAATCGGGTTGGATTTTCAGCAGCACGACGCGAAGATTGTAAGGCTTGGAGCGTATTTTCGGCGTCCAATTGGACGCATGTCGCTCTAATGTGGCGAATCCCGAAATTCGCATCTCTTGAGCGCTGTGCAGCAAGAAACCGAGGTTTTTCAGATGACCATGCCCTCCGACCGGCTGACGACGCTGGAAATCCGCGCCGCCGAGCAGGAGAAGATCATCGACGAACTGTCCGGCCAGATCGCCGAGCAGTGGAAGGTGATCGAGCGCATGCAGCGAAAGCTCGATGCGCTGACCGACCGCTTCCTGGCGCTGGAGGAACAGGCCGCACCCGACGTGCCGGTGACCAAGCCGCCGCATTGCTGAGCATACTGAGAAAAGCAAACCGCCGGGCTTTCACCCGGCGGTTTCGATCAGATCGGCAATCTCACGATCAATAGGGGCAGGCATTGTCCGACATGTAGTCGTGCACCTTGATAGTACCGGCGATGATGTCGGCCTTGGCCTTTTCGACCGCCGCCTTCATCGCGTCGTCGACAAGCGCCTTGTTGTTGTCGTCCATAGCGTAGTCGACGCCGCCTTCCTTGAGGCCGAGATCGTTGATGCCGCCGGTGAACCTGTCGTTCTTGGCGTCCATGAAGGTGTTGTAGACGGCGACGTCGACGCGCTTGACCATGGAGGTCAGCACCTTGCCGGGCTGCAGGCCGTTCTGGTTGGAATCGACGCCGATGCCGAGCTTGCCGGCGTCGGCTGCCGCCTGCAGCACGCCGACACCGGTTCCGCCTGCCGCCGCGTAGATCACGTCGGCGCCCTGGTCGATCTGCGTCTTGGCGATCTCGCCCCCTTTGGCCGGATCGTTCCAGGCTGCCGGCGTGTCGCCGGTCATGTTCTGGATCACATCGGTGGCGCCGGCCGCTTTGGCGCCGCCGACATAGCCGCAGCCGAATCTGCGAATCAGCGGAATGTCCATGCCGCCGATGAAGCCGACCTTTTTGGTCTTCGAGGCCATCGCCGCCATCACCCCGACGAGATAGGAGCCTTCCTGCTCCTTGTAGACGACGGAGCGGACATTGGGCTTGTCGACGACCATGTCGATGATGGCGAACTTGGTCTCGGGAAACTCGACGGCGATCTTCTCCAGCGCATCTGCCCAGGAGAAGCCCGCCATGGCGATGGGATTGCGGCCGTCCTCGGCGAAACGGCGCAGTGCCTGCTCGCGCTGGGTCGCGTTGCTGACCTCGAATTCCACATAGGCGATGCCGGTTTCGGCCTTGAACTTTTCGGCGCCATTGTAGGACGCTTCGTTGAATGACTTGTCGAACTTGCCGCCGAGATCATAGAGAAGTGCTGGCTGAATGTCCGCGGCGAAGGCCGGAAGAACCATCGCAGTTGCGGCCAGGAGGCCGAGAACGATACGTTTCATGTGATCCACACCCTGTCGGTTATTTTTTCCGTTATGCACCGCCTGCCTGCCCGGTTCTCCGGCAGGCATGCGACATCAGACAGGAGTGTCTTCCTCCCGCTTCGGGCCAATCTGGCACGGCCCGAAACAAAATTCACGCGGAATTTTGACCTTTGGAAAAGCGTGGCGCCGTGTCCCGGCGCCACGGATCATCGTCTCGCCAAAGGCCTCAAGCGGAGACGGCAGCCGGGATGGCGCAGGTCACGCCGGTGCCCTGCAGATTGCAATAGCCGTAGGGATTCTTCGCCAGATATTGCTGGTGGTCTTCCTCGGCGAAATAGAACTCCGGTGCCGGAGCAATCTCGGTGGTGATCCTGCCGCGGCCGGCGCCGCGCAACGAGGCCTCATAAGCGTCATGCGATGAGATCGCCGCCTGGTGCTGCGCATCGCCAAACGTGTAGATCGCCGAGCGGTAGGTGGTGCCGACATCGTTGCCCTGGCGCATGCCCTGCGTCGGGTCGTGGCTTTCCCAAAACAGCTTCAGAAGCTGTGCATAGGACACGATCTTCGGGTCGTAAACGACGAGCACGACTTCGGCATGGCCCGTAAGGCCGGTGCAAGTTTCCTGGTAGGTCGGGTTGGGGGTAACGCCACCCGCATAGC
>NZ_RZSX01000626.1:0-3893 GCF_004023105.1 Mesorhizobium sp. M5C.F.Ca.IN.020.32.2.1
GCGCCGGCTCGCGCACCGGCGAGGCGGACAGCACCGGAAGCCAGTCGGCCTTGTTCCAGCCGGTGCGGCGGCCGAGATGGGTGATCTGGATCATCACCTTGCAGTCATGCTCGTGGCAGGCATCGGCGAGTTCGGTGAGCCACGGCACGATGCGGTCGTCATAGACATGCAGGTTGCCGAAGGCGGCCGGGCTGTCGCGCGAGACGATCGCCGAACCGGCGGTCATGGTCAGCGCCATGCCGCCTTTGGCCTTTTCGGCGTGGTAGAGCCGGTAGCGCTCTTTCGGCATGCCGTCCTCGGAATAGGCCGGCTCATGGCTGGTCGACATGACCCGGTTCTTCAGCGTCAGATGTTTGAGCTGATAGGGCCGGAGAAGCGGATCGTTGGTGGTCATCGTCTTCCCACTGTTTCAGATTGTGCTAAAGAGCGGCAAATTTTTGTTTTTACGCTCGTTGTCCAAAACCGCTGCGCACCATCGGGTCTGGCCCGTGGGCAGGCTTTGGGCGACATGCAGTAGGGAACCCGCCCATGACCGATACGAAAAACCTTACCCAGCTCGGCACCAACGTCGAGACGCCACAGAGCCCTGAGGCGGCAGTCCTGGAGACCGTGCCGTTTTCGCGCGGCGACGGGCCCCCGGCCATCGTCCGCTTCACCTGCCCGGAATTCACGTCGCTTTGCCCGGTCACCGGCCAGCCGGACTTCGCCCATATCGTTATCGACTATGCACCCGATACGCTGCTGGTGGAATCGAAGTCGCTCAAGCTGTTCATGACCTCGTTTCGCAACCACGGCGCCTTTCATGAAGAATGCACCGTCATGATCGGCCGCCGCATCATCGCCGCGACCAAACCGCTGTGGTTGCGCATTGGCGGCTACTGGTATCCGCGCGGCGGCATTCCGATCGATGTGTTCTGGCAGACCGGCGCGCCGCCTGAAGGCGCCTGGCTGCCCGACACCGGCGTCGCACCCTATCGCGGGCGCGGCTGAGCCTGAGTTTCTACGGAAAATACGCTGCATCAGTTGAGCGGCAGCCGCCGGTAGCGGCCAGGATTGTTCGGGTCGCTGAAATGGCCCATCGGCCCATGCTCGGCGAAGTGCCCCGCCCAGCGCTTCATCGCAGCGGGGTCAAGCTCAACGCCCAATCCGTTGCCCTCCGGCACACGCACCGTGTTGCCCGCCTGCCGGAACGGACCGTCCTTGATAACGTCGCCGATCTGCCAGCGAAACAGCGATTGCGATGCTTCGGTAATCCATGGCGTCGCCGCCACGACATGCAGATAGGCTGATGTCATGATGCCGAGGTCGTTGGAATAGCACCAAAAACCCTTGCCCATCGCCTCACAGGCGGCAATGAACTTCAGGGTTTTCGACAAGCCGCCGAGTGCTGCGAAATTGCAGACGAAGTAATCCGGCGCGCCAAGCGCGACGGCCCGTCTGAGATCCGGGATGTGCGTGGAGAACGGAATGCGCGAATGCTGGCGCAGCGCCGCCATCTCCTCGAAGGTCGCGACCGGATCCTCATAATTGCGGATGTTGAACGGCTCGATCTCGCGCAGCACCCAGCGCGCCGTGGTCAGCGACCACTGCATGTTGGAATCGAGTTTGATCTGCGCCTTATCGCCAAGCGCCTCGCGCAGCATGCGCACGGTCCTGATCTCGAGCTCGGGATCGCCCATGATCAGCTTGCCCTCGAAGATGGTCGAGCCATGCTCCTCGCGCATCTTTAGGCAGTACTCGACGATCGCTTCGGACGTCATCTCGCCGCCCGCTCCATTATCCGCGGCGCGAAACGAAAAATATTCCGAAAACGGAATGTCCTTGCGCACCGCGCCGCCCAGGACTTTGTAGAGCGGCATGCCGAAGACCTTGCCTCTGATGTCCCACAGCGCCAGCTCGACGGCTCCGAACGCCACGGATGCGGCATTCTCGCCGGTGTTGGCGGTAATCTGCCAGGGCGGCACGCAGCGCGCCTCGCAGTCGGCAATGTCGAGCGGATCGGCGCCGATCAGCGCCGGCGCGATCTCGGCCTTGATCACCTCGCCGAAATGCCACCACGGCGCCTCGCCTAGTCCGACTACCCCTTCGTCCGTCTCGACCTCGATGATCGACTTCGAGGCGCCGCCATAAAGTCCGGCCGTCCACCAGAATGGGGCGTCTAGCGGAACGTTGACATGGGTGACGCGGATGTTGGTGATCCTCATCGTCTGCCTACTCGCATTGGTACTGGCTGAGCGCCCATTCGCCGGTCACCGACAGAAGGTCTGATACCTTCCAGTCGCCGTCGACTTTCCTGAATTTCCACTCCAGCCGGTGCGGATTGCCGGCGACGACGAAGGCGACGACCACCTTGGCTTCGTCGCCCTTGACCGCTTCAATGGTCTTCAGGCTCTTATCGATTTCGGTCTTGTCGTATTCCGCATTGTCCAGCGCCATGTTGGGATCGAGGCATTCGCCCTGCCCCGATTTCCGCAGCGCATCGCTCTTGTCGAGCACCGACTTCGCGGGATCGGCGAAGTGGCTGCGCTGGGCCGGATCGAGCTCGAGCCCGACATGCTCGTAGAACGGTTTCACCACCGCCGTTGGCGAACCCAGCCGCACCGGCGCTGCCGGGGCGCTATCACTGGGCTGGGACGCGGTCGGCGAAGTTGCAGCATTATCGGCCGGCGCATTTGCGGGCGGCGCGCCGAACAGGCCCTGAGCGGCGGTGCTGCTCAACCCCGCTGCCAGCAGGCACACAGTCGCCAGGGCCAGGGCGCGGGCCATAGCATCACTCCGGAGTCTGGCCAGCCAGGCACTCGAGCGCACTCAGTGTCCAGCCACTGGTCTTCGAGGTGATGTCGGCGACCTTCCATTTGCCGTCAACCTTCTTCAGCGACCAGACCATTTCGCGTTTGGAGTCATCGCCTTCCGGGAAAAGGTTGAACGTCACTGTCACGCTGGCGCTGTCGCCATCCACTGCTTCAGACAGCTTCAGTGTCTTGGCGACTGTGTCCTCGTCATAGTCCTGCGCGTCGAGACCGGGGGCGAAGTCGATGCAAGGCACCTCGTCCGGCTTCTTCTTCTGTGCCTGGTCGTTGAGGTCGAACAACTTGGTCACCGGCTCGGTGAAACGGTCGCGGTATTTCGCGTCGGGCTCGAATTTGACCTCGGGCATGTAGAAGAACTTAACCGCATTGGCTGCCGGCCCGGCCAGAGCGGCCGCAGGCGCTGCGATCGAGAGAGCGGCGGCAAGCACAGTCAGTCTCATCCGATAATCTCCAGGTTTTCGTGGTGGGAACCGTTCAATACCACGAATCCTGCATCCCGGATTTTTTGCGGCCCATGAAATCCTCTTGGGCGTTAACTCAGGCGTCCAGCCAGACGTTCTGGAGATCCATCTCGAAAGTCTGGTGGACAGCGTAATTCTTCACCTTCTTGTCCATGTGGCTGTACAGCTTCTGCCAGAACGGCTGAATGATGACGCCCGAATCCTGCAGGATCTGCTCGATGTCCTTCATCACCTCGCGCCGCTTCTCCACGTCGACGAGCGAGAGGGCCTGCTTGAGCTTGGCGTCGAAATCGGGATTCGAATACGCCGTCTCATTCCAGGCCTCGCCGGTGCGATAGCCGAGCGCCAGCACCTGAACCCCGAGCGGGCGCATGTACCAGATCGTCATGGAATAAGGATATTTCGTCCAGTCGTTCCAGAAGGTCGAGCCCGGTAGCACCGTTCGCTTCACATTGATGCCGGCATCGCGCAACTGCCCGGCGATCGCATCGCCAGTGTTCTTCTGCCACTCGTCCTCGACGGTGATCAGCTCATGCTCGAAGTCCGCCTGCCCCGCGTCGGCCATCAGCTTCTTGGCGCCGGCCGCGTCCCGCGTCTTCTTGGGCAGCGGATAATATTCCGG
>NZ_RZSX01000627.1:0-3889 GCF_004023105.1 Mesorhizobium sp. M5C.F.Ca.IN.020.32.2.1
TTCTTGCTTCGGCGAGCGACGCCGGCGACCATGCCCGCCAATGCACAGGGTTGCCGCTATGCTGTTGCAGATAGGGGCTGGCCTCTTCGGCAAGCAGATTTTGCGCGGGCAATGTCACGGTCGATAACTCGGCAATTGTCGATGAATAAGCGAAGCTAGGGCGGTTGTGCTGGGTCGGCAAATGATTTCAGGTGATTCCATTGTTGCCCTGTCGAGCGGTCGCCTGCCCGCCGGCGTTGCCGTGATCCGCATTTCCGGCCCACAAAGTCGATTCGTTATCGAAATAATTGCCGGTTCCAGGGTTGAGAACCGTGTTGCGACCTATCGGAAGTTCAGGACGCCCGACGGATCGGTGCTGGACAGCGGCCTGGTCGTTCTCTTTGCCGGCCCCAACAGCTTCACTGGCGAAGATATCGCCGAATTCCATGTCCATGGCGGGCGCGCCGTTGTGGCAAAGATGCTGGAGACGATCGCCGGCTTTGACGGCGTCAGGCATGCCGAGCCGGGTGAATTCACTCGCCGCGCCTTTCTTAACGGCAAGGTCGATCTGGTCGAGACCGAGGCGCTGGCCGATCTCGTCAACGCCGAGACGGAGGCACAGCGGCGCTTTGCCGTTCAGAATGCCGAGGGTGTGCAGAGCGAGCTCTATTTGGGCTGGCGCCGTCGGCTCATCCATGCGCGGGCGATGATCGAAGCCGAGATCGATTTTGCCGATGAAGACGATGTGCCGGGTTCCGTTGCAGAGATGGTCTGGTCGGACGTGTGGGCGATGATCGACGAGATCGAACGTCATGTCCGGGGGTTCCGGGCCGCCGAAATCATCCGCGATGGGTTCGAGGTCGTCATCCTCGGCGCGCCGAATGCCGGCAAATCGAGCCTGTTCAACGCACTGGCTCGGCGCGAGGCGGCGATCGTCACGGAAGAGCCCGGTACGACCCGCGATCTGCTCGAAGTGGTGCTGGACCTGGAGGGGATGCGCATAAGAGTGACGGATACTGCCGGTCTGCGGGAGAAGCCTGGCAGGATCGAGGCGATTGGAATCGAAAGGGCAAGGAGCAAGGCCGGAACCGCCGATCTGCTGCTCGTGCTGGAGGATATGGCGGAGCCGATTGCAGCGGGCGCACTGCCGGCCGGTGTTCCATCATTGAGGGTCGGGACGAAAGTCGATCTGTTGCAAGGCAAGCCGCGGGCGTCCTTGCTTGGGACACCTTATGATGCGGTTATCTCGACCAGGGACGGTACGGGGCTGGCGGAGTTGCTGGCGGAGATCGGCCATCGCGCCGCGGCGCAAATTGGCAAGGTAGGCGATATCCTGCCGTCGCGGCTG
Organism: Mesorhizobium sp. M5C.F.Ca.IN.020.32.2.1; assembly: GCF_004023105.1. NCBI lineage: Bacteria > Pseudomonadati > Pseudomonadota > Alphaproteobacteria > Hyphomicrobiales > Phyllobacteriaceae > Mesorhizobium > Mesorhizobium sp. M5C.F.Ca.IN.020.32.2.1. The sequence continues at coordinate 1,328 of NZ_RZSX01000627.1, forward strand.
CGGCACGTCGAGCTTCTCAACGAGACGAAACGCTTCCTGCTTGCGGCAGTGACAGGTGGTGAGCGCGGGCAGGAGCTGCGGGCCGAGGAATTGCGGCTTGCGGCGGATAGGCTCGGCCGGATTGTCGGAGCCGTCGACGTCGAGGACATGTTCGACGTCATCTTTGCGCAGTTCTGTATCGGCAAATGACTCACGTGAAACATTGCAGACCGGCCGGCTTCGGGTGATTCACGTGAAACGCTGAGCGTTGCGGCAGGAGGAGACCGGTCTCGGCCCCTCACGTCTGCGATCGGCGTAGGCCCTCCATGGCTTGGGCGGAGCGAACGCGAGGCGGGAGCATAGGCCCTAGGATCCATGGCCGTAACGCCAGCCGAACAATGCGGCGGCTTGGAAATGTCGGTTTCATTCGCAACGCCGCTGCCGGGCAGTCTGTTCGGGTCCCGGTGCGGCCGTCAGATAAGGGCATGGATCCCAGGGTCTCCGCGACGTCGCTTCGCCCCTGCTCCGCCCTAGGATGACGAAGGGGGATACCTTGGTCAATCTCCGAAGGTTTGCGATACTCTGCGATGGACTGGTCGCCGCCCGCCAAGACCGCAGTGCCAGCGCATCAGTTGCATTGTTTCACGTGAAACGATTCGTCGAGCGTCCTTGACAGCGCAGGCTGTCGGCGACATGTGTCGGTCGACTTGAATTCGGGATTCTGAAATGACCGATCGCTATGATGTGGTTGTGGTGGGCGGCGGCCATGCTGGTTGCGAGGCGGCCAGCGCTGCCGCGCGCGCAGGCGCGAAAACGGCTTTGGTGACGCTGCGCTTCGAGACGATCGGCGTCATGTCCTGCAATCCGGCGATCGGTGGGCTCGGCAAGGGGCATCTGGTTCGCGAGATCGACGCCATGGACGGATTGATGGGGCGCGTCGCCGATGCGGCCGGCATCCAGTTCCGTTTGCTCAACCGCCGTAAGGGACCTGCCGTGCGCGGGCCGCGCACGCAAGCGGACCGGAAGCTGTACCGGCTCGCCATGCAGGCGGCGATTCGCGAGCAGGCCAGTCTCGACGTCGTCGAGAGCGAGGTTCTGGATTTCGAAATCGACAATGGGCGCATCGCGGCCGCGCTGCTGACGGGTGGTCGCAGGCTTGCCTGTGGCGCCGTGGTGCTGACGACCGGCACCTTTCTGCGCGGGCTGATCCATATCGGTGAGAAGAAGATCGTCGCCGGCCGCATGAACGAACAGGCCAGCCTCGGCCTGTCCGCCACCATGGCGCGCGCGGGCTTCAAGCTAGGGCGGCTGAAGACCGGCACGCCGCCGCGGCTGGATGGTAGAACGATCGATTGGGCGTCGCTGGAGAGCCAGGCGGCGGATGAGCGTCCGGTGCCGTTCTCGCTGATGACGGACCGCATCGACAACCCGCAGATCCATTGCGGCATCACGCGCACGACCGCGGCGACGCATGAGCTGATCCGCGCCAATCTGAGCCGTTCCGCCATGTATTCCGGCTCAATCGAAGGCGTAGGGCCGCGCTACTGCCCGTCCATTGAGGACAAGATCGTTAAGTTCGGCGACCGCGAGGGCCACCAGATTTTCCTCGAGCCGGAAGGGCTGGACGACGACACCGTCTACCCGAATGGCATTTCGACGTCGCTGCCCGAGGATGTGCAGCTTGCCATTTTGAAGACCATTCCAGGCCTTGAACGTGCAACCATGCTGCAGCCCGGCTATGCCATCGAGTATGACCATGTCGATCCGCGCGAGCTCAAGCCGACGCTGGAAACAAAGCTAATTGGTGGCCTTTTCCTGGCCGGGCAGATCAACGGCACGACTGGCTACGAGGAGGCCGGCGCGCAGGGGCTGCTCGCTGGCCTCAACGCCGCGCGGCAGGCATCGACGAGCGATCAGATCGTGCTCAGCCGCACCGAGGCCTATATTGGGGTGATGGTGGACGATTTGACCAGCCGCGGCATCGCCGAACCCTACCGCATGTTCACCTCACGGGCCGAGTTCCGGCTGTCGCTGCGGGCCGACAACGCCGATGAGCGGCTGACGCCGCTGGCCACGAAGCTCGGCATCGCCTCGCGGCAACGGATGCATCGGTTTGGCGATGTCGTCCAGGACCTTGAAAAGGCGCGCAAGGTTGCGCTTGGCACGACCATGACCCCCAACGAAGCGGCGCGTCATGGGCTCGAAATCAACAGGGACGGTGTGCGCCGCTCCGCTTATGAGTTGCTGGCCTATCCGGGCGTCGACGTCGCCTGGCTGGCCCGAATTGCTCCGGAGTTTGCGGCAATCAACGCCAAGACGGCCGAACGCCTCGAAACGGAGGCGAAATATTCGGTCTATCTCGACCGGCAGCAGGCCGATGTCACACAGATCAGAAATGAGGAGAGCCGATTGATCCCCGCGTCGCTGGACTTTGCCTCTGTTCCGGGTCTGTCCAACGAGCTGAAGCAGAAGATGCTGGCGCGCCAGCCGCGCTCCATCGCCGATGCGCAACGCATGGAAGGCATGACGCCGGCGGCGCTGGCGATCATCGTCGCGCATGTTCGCAACGCCGAGGCCGCCGGG
>NZ_RZSX01000628.1:0-3865 GCF_004023105.1 Mesorhizobium sp. M5C.F.Ca.IN.020.32.2.1
CGACAGGGGTTTTCGGCCCGTACGGGCGCGGCCTCGCCCGCGGCCTCGAGGGCCGGGCCAATGTGATCGTGCTGCATACCTGCGGCAAGGCGCTCGGATGCTCCGGCGCACTGGTACCGGCGCCGGCCGTGCTTTGCGAGTTCCTGGTCAACCGCTGCCGGCCGTTCATCTATTCCACCGCCCCTCTCCTTTGATGGCGGTGGCCGTCAGCGAAGCGCTCGCGATCCTGCGCGACGAGCCAGAGCGCCGCGACCGCCTCTCGCAGCTGGTCGCTTTCGCTGGCAGCGAGATCCATGAGCGCTGCGGGATGAACCCGAGCGGCTCGCAGATCATCCCCATCGTCATCGGCGACAATGCGCGCGCAATGGCAGTCGCCGCCGCCCTTCAGGCTCGGGGCTTCGACATTCGCGGCATCCGCCCGCCGACCGTACCGGAGGGGACGGCGCGTTTGCGGATTTCGGTCACCCTAAACGTCGATGAAGCCGACATATCCGCCATGGTCGCGGCGCTTGCCGAGGAGCTGGAGCGCGTCCCGGCATGAGCGCGATCGTCGTGACCGGCACCGACACCGGCATCGGCAAGACGGTTGTCGCGGCCGGCCTCGCCGGCCTGCTGGGCGCCGCCTACTGGAAACCGGTGCAGTCCGGCCTCGAAGGCGAAACCGACAGCCAGGCGGTCGCGCGGCTGGCGCAACTGCCGCCCGAGCGGACCCTGCCGGAAGCCTGGCGCCTGACGAAACCGCTGTCGCCGCATCGTGCCGCCGAACTCGAGGGCGTCACGATCGATCCCGACCGCCTCGTCCTGCCGGAAGTCGATTTTCCCTTGATCGTGGAGGGCGCCGGCGGCCTGATGGTGCCGCTCACCCGCAAGATCCTGTTCATCGACGTCTTCGCCCGCTGGCAGGCGCCGGTGGTGCTCTGCGCACGCACCGCGCTCGGCACGATCAACCACACGCTGCTGTCGATCGAGGCGCTGCGCCGCCGCGACATTCCGTTGCTCGGCGTGGCGTTCATCGGCGAGGCTATGCCGGACACCGAGTGCACGATCGCCGGGATGGGCGAGGTGCGAGTGCTCGGCCGCCTGTCCTTGCTCGACCCCCTGACGCCAATGACGCTGCAGTGGGCCATGAATACATATTTCGACAAGGCCGCATTCGACGAGGCGCGCACATGAGCCGCTCCGCCGTCTGGCATCCGTTCACCCAACACGCCGTCGAGCCGCCAGCGATGGCGATCGCGCGCACTGACGGCGCTTATTTGGAGACGCGCGACGGAAGGCGCATCCTCGACGCCATCTCCTCCTGGTGGGTGGTCACGCACGGCCATCGCCATCCACGGATCATGGAGGCGATCCGGATCGCGACCGAGACACTCGACCAGGTGATCTTCGCCGGGCTCACCCATGAGCCGGCCGAGCAATTGGCCACGGCGCTGACCGCGCTGACGCCCGCGGGACTCGACTGGGTCTTCTATTCCGACAGCGGCTCAACCAGCGTCGAGGTCGCTCTCAAGATGGCGCTTGGATATTTCCGCAACATCGGCGCCCCGCGCTCGCGCATTGTCGTGATGGAGCACGGCTACCATGGCGACACGATCGGGGCGATGAGCGTCGGCGCCCGCGGCGTCTTCAACGCCGCATACGAGCCGCTGTTGTTTGAGGTCGACACGATCCCCTTCCCCGTTGCGGGGCGCGCGCAGCAAACCCTCGACCGCCTCGAGGCATGCCTGCGCGATCGCAAAGCCGCGGCGATTGTTGTCGAGCCCCTGGTGCTCGGCGCCGGCGGCATGCTGACCTATCCGGCATCGGTTTTGGCCGAGATGAAGCGGGTAGCCGAGGCATCCGAAACCCTGTTCATCGCCGATGAGGTGATGACCGGCTGGGGCCGCACCGGCACCCTGTTTGCCTGCGAACAGGCCGGAATTTCTCCCGACATACTGTGCACATCGAAGGGACTGACGGGAGGTTCGATTCCGCTTGCCGCGACGCTCGCCACGGATGCGATCTTCCGGGCGCACTACTCGCATGACCGCAGTCGGACCTTCTTTCATTCGAGCTCCTACACAGCCAACCCGATCGCCTGCACGGCAGCACTCGCCAACATCGAGGTCTGGCGCACCGAACCGGTGATGGAGCGCATAGCTTCGCTTTCGCGCATGCAGGCCGAGCGCGCCCGGCGCTTCGAGGGGGATCATCGCTTTAGCGACATACGGCTTGCCGGAACCATCGCCGCCTTCGAGCTCCGCGTCGAGCGCGCCGGCTATCTCGCCGAGATCGGCCCGAAGCTGCGCGCCTTCTTCCTCGATTGCGACCTCCTGGTGCGGCCGCTGGGCAACGTGGTCTATCTGTTGCCGCCCTACTGCGTCACCGCGGCCGAACTCGACCGGCTCTACGACGCGATCGACGAAGCGGCGAGCCTGGCGAAGGCAGTGGCATGACCAGGTCATCGCGCATCGCCGGGCTCGGCCATCACGTCCCCGCGCGGAAGGTGCTCAATGCCGAGATCGAGGCCAGTCTCGGCCTGGAGGCCGGCTGGATCGAGAGCCGGACCGGACTCTGCTCGCGCCACTGGGCACTGCCAGATGATACGCTGAGCGGACTCGCGGAGAGGGCCGGCGACATGGCTCTCGCGGCAGCGGGAATCGACCGCGACTCGGTCGGGCTCATCCTGCTCGCCACCTCGACGCCCGACCATTTGCTGCCGCCCAGCGCTCCGCTGGTCGCGCATAAATTGGGACTCGGCCGCGCCGGCGCCGTCGACCTCGCCGGAGCTTGCTCGGGCTTCATCTACGCCCTGACGTTTGCCGATGCCTATGTGCGCGCGCACGACAAGCCCGCTCTGGTGATTGCCGCCAACATTCTGAGCCGCCGCATCAATCCGGCCGAGCGGGCGAGCGCGGTGCTGTTCGCCGACGCGGCGGGCGCCGTCGTGCTCGTGCCATCATCCGATCCCGGTCGCGGCGTCCTCGGCGCCTCCCTGGCGTCGGACGGCTCCGCTTATGGCTTGATCCAGATTCCGGCCGGCGGCAGCAGCAAGCCTTTCGCTGAGGATCTGGACATTTTGGAAACGCGCATGACCATCACCGACGGCCGCGCGGTCTTCGTCAAGGCGGTCGAGATGATGGCGTGCTGTTCCGCCGAAGCACTTTCGGCAGCGGCTCTCGAGCCTCACGCGGTGAATCGCTTTGTTCCACACCAGGCCAATGCCCGCATGCTGAGCGCTGTGGCCGCCAGGCTCGGCATCGAAGACTCGAGCACGGTCACGACGATCGCCGAATACGGCAACTCCTCGGCTGCCACCATTCCGCTGTCGCTGTCGCTCTCCCATCAAGCCCGGCCGCTGCAGCTGGGCGAGAAGCTGCTGCTTGCGGCCGCCGGCGCGGGCCTTACCGGCGGCGCGGTGGCGATGGGCGTGTAGCCTCGCAGCCACCCGCAAAGCAGGCAGAGGAGCGAGATGTGCAGAACAGTCGAACGCACAGTTTCCATGGCACCTCTGTCAGCAGGGCCATCCCCCAGGCAGATGGAATAGGGTCCGTGGCTCGAGCGAATTCGCGAGGAAAGAGCGGGTCGCGCGCCTACCGCTCGTCGCCATCGGCGGGCTCCCCAAGGCCGCCGGGCGACCAAGGCAACCAGGCAACGAGGCAACCGGAGCGGCTTCCCTACCTGTTCGGGCATGGCGCGGACGGCGCCGCATGGCTCGAGGTAACGGCGCGGCTGTCATCGAACCGGGCCGGCTTGACAAGCCGGCTGCCGTTGCCTCTAGATTGCCCCATTCACCAGGGGAGCCCGGACAACGGGCTGAGATACCGCTGGCTTCAAGCAGCGCGGTGACCCTTCGAACCTGATCCAGTTCGTACTGGCGTAGGGA
>NZ_RZSX01000629.1:0-3859 GCF_004023105.1 Mesorhizobium sp. M5C.F.Ca.IN.020.32.2.1
CAACAGTAGGCCCCGTTACCTCCCCCTCGAGGGGGAGGTCGGACCGCAGGTCCGGGTGGGGTCGTTGCGGCAGTGCTCGACGTTCTTTTGCGTCGGCGCGCGTCGGAGGCGGCCTTCGGCCGGACCCTCCTCAAGGGGGAGGGGGACGTAGCGCTAACGGAAGAACAGGCATGACCTCCATCGCAGCAATTTCCACCCCAGCGCGTCGCCGCAAACTGGTCGGCGCCGGCCGCCGGCAGTGGATCGGCCTGCTCTATGTCGCGCCGGCCGTCGCCCTTGTCGTCGTCTTCTTCATCATCCCGCTTTGCATGACGGCGTGGATGTCGCTGCACAATTGGCCGCTGATGGGCGCGCACAGCTTCATCGGCCTCGACAATTACTGGGCGATCCTGCGCGACGCCAGGTTCTGGAACGCACTCAAATTCACCGGCTACTACACGGTGGTGGTGACGATCGCGATCTTCGCCGTCGCCTTTCCGCTGGCGCTTTTCATAGAAAGGCCGCGGCCGCTGACCGGCTTCTACCGGACGTCCTTCTTCATGCCGGCGGTCATCGGCTTCGCCTCGGCCAGCCTGCTCTGGTCTTGGCTTCTCAATGTCGATTCCGGCCTGTTCAGCCCGGCCGCCTTCGAACTCGGCCTGACCGAGAAGAAGGTCAATCTGCTGGCAACGTTCCAGCCGGCCTTCTGGTCGATCATCGCCATGGTCGTCTGGAAGGTGGCGGGCTTCACCATGATCATCCTGATGACCGGCCTGCAATCCATCCCGCCGGATCTGCAGGAGGCGGCGATGATCGACGGGGCAGGGCCGCTGGCGCGGTTTCGCGCCATCACTCTGCCGTTGATGCGCCGCACCCTCGCGCTGGCGCTGATCCTGTCGGTTGCCGGTTCGGTGCTCGCCTTTGACCAGTTCTACATCATCCTGCGCGGTGGGCCGCGCAACCAGACGCTGACTGCCGTCTACTGGATCTTCAACCAGTCATTCGTGTCGTTCAAGCTCGGCTACGGCGCCGCATTGTCGATGATCCTGCTGATCATCCTAGTCGCGCTCAGCCTGATCCAGCTGCGGCTGCTGCGCCAACCGGAGGGCGTTGACTGATGGCGCAGGCAAGGAGCCGCAAAACCCGCATCGGCATGCAGATCGCCGAGCACTCGACGGGCATCATCGCCTCATTGCTGTTCCTGGCGCCGATCGTCTGGACCGTGCTTTCGGCGTTCAAGCCGGCGCAGGAGTCGCGTCAGCCGCCGCTGCCGCCCTGGCCGACGACGGGTTTTTCGGTCGAGAATTACGCCACGCTCAACACTTTCGGCGATGGCCTCTGGCTGCCGGCGCAAAACAGCATCTATGTCTCTGTCATGACGGTGGTGCTGTCGGTGATCGTCAGCGTGCTGGCCGGCTACGGTTTCTCGCGATTCCGCTTTCCGCTGAAGAACCTGCTCTTCGTCGTCATCCTGTCGACGATCATGATCCCGTTCCAGTCGATCCTGACGCCGATCTTCCTGGTGCTGACCAAGATCGGTCTGCACAACACGCTGACCGGGCTGGTCTGCGTCTATGTCACGCTGCAGCTGCCGTTCTCGATCTTCATGATGCGCAACGCCTTCGACGCGGTGCCGCGCGAGATCGAGGAAGCCGCCCGCATGGACGGCGCCAACAATGTCACCATGCTGCTGAGGGTGATGCTGCCGCTGGTCTGGCCGGGCATCGTCACCATCGCGCTGTTCGCATTCCTCGGTGCCTGGAACGAATTCCTGGCGGCGCTGGTGCTGATGACGGACCAGTCCAAATTCACGCTGCCGATCATGATGACGGCGCTGCAGTCCGGCCGCTTCGGCGCCATCGACTGGGGCGCGGTGCAGGCCGGCGTCACCGTGATGATGGTGCCATGCCTGGTGCTCTTCCTGTTGCTGCAGCGCTTCTACATCCGCGGCCTCATGGCAGGGGCCGTGAAGTGACCAATCGAATCGAACCGGAGTAAATTGATGACCGCATCGCAATCCGTCAGTCAGGGCACTACGCCGGGCCAAACCAGCAAGTTGGGCAAGCCAAAACTCGCCTTCCGTCCGCTGCCCGTGCCGCAGGTCGATGTGCGCGGCTTCTGGGGCGACCGCGTCGATGCCGTCGCGACCAGGACCGCCGACATCCTCTACGAGCGCTGCGTCGAGGCGCGCATGCTGGAGCAGATCGACCCGGACCGGGCATCGCCGGGCGTCGTCATTCCGTTCCACTCACCCTCGCCGGACGAGGCAGCCACCGCCGGCAACGAGTTCACTGGATCTACGGTGACGACCCAGATGTTCTGGGACAGCGATTGGGGCAAGACGATCGAGACCGCGGCCTATTCGCTGTATCGCCGCCGCAATGACGAGCTGGAGAAGAAGATTGACGCCGTGATCGACATGTACGGCAAGCTGCAGCAGCCCGACGGTTATCTCTCCAGCTGGTACCAGCGTATCCAGCCCGGCCTGCGCTGGACCAACCTGCGCGACTGTCACGAGCTCTATTGCGCCGGCCACCTGATCGAGGGCGCGGTCGCCTATTACCAGGCGACGGGAAAGCGCAAGCTGCTCGACGTCATGTGCCGCTATGTCGACCATATCGCCGAGACGTTCGGTCCCGAGCCCGGCAAGAAGAAGGGTTATTGCGGCCACGAGGAGATCGAGCTGGCGCTTGTCAAGCTCGCGCGGGTCACCGGTCAGCAAAAGTATATGGACCTCGCCAAATACTTCATCGACCAGCGAGGCCAACAGCCGCATTATTTCGACGAGGAGGCGCGTGCCCGCGGCGCCGACCCGAGAGCCTATCATTTCAAGACCTACGAATACAGCCAGTCGCACAAGCCGGTGCGCGATCAGGACAAGGTCGTCGGCCACGCGGTCAGGGCGATGTATCTCTATTCGGGCATGGCCGATATCGCCACCGAATATGGCGACGACACGCTACGGGTGGCGCTCGACCGGCTGTGGGACGATCTCACGACCAAGAACCTCTACGTCACCGGTGGCATTGGACCGTCGTCGCACAATGAGGGTTTTACCGCCGACTACGACCTGCCCAATGACACCGCCTATGCCGAGACCTGCGCTTCGGTCGGATTGGTGTTCTGGGCAAGCCGCATGCTCGGCATGGGTCCGAATGCCCGCTACGCCGACATGATGGAGCGAGCTCTCTACAACGGCTCGATCTCGGGCCTGTCGCTCGACGGCTCGCTGTTCTTCTATGAAAATCCGCTGGAAAGCCGGGGGGAGCACAACCGCTGGATATGGCATCGCTGCCCGTGCTGTCCGCCCAATATCGGCCGCATGGTGGCTTCGATCGGCAGCTATTTCTACAGTCTGTCGGACGATGCGCTCGCCGTCCATCTCTATGGAAACAGCACGGCTCGTTTCGATATCGCGGGGACGCAGATAGAGCTGACCCAGGCCAGCAATTATCCGTGGGACGGGGCAGTCTCGATCACGATCGAGCCCGAGGCGCCGACCGAGTTTACCTTGCACCTGCGCCTGCCAGCCTGGTGCCGCAAGGCGGCGCTCAAGGTGAACGGGGAGGCAGTCGATCTGGGTAGCGTAACCAACGACAGCTATGCCGCGATCCGGCGCGAGTGGCGCAAGGGTGACCAGGTCGAGCTCGATCTCGAAATGGCCGTCAACCGTCTCTACGCCAATCCGGAGGTGCGGCAGGATATCGGCCGCGTCGCGCTTGCCCGCGGTCCGCTGATCTATTGCGTCGAGGAGACCGACAATGCCGGCCAGCTGCACCGCATCGCCTTGCCACGGACGGCAAACATCGAGGCGCGTGAGGAGCCGAACCTGTTGGGCGGCGTCGTAACGCTCTCGGCAGTTGCCGAGAAAGAGGTCTTT
>NZ_RZSX01000062.1:0-13511 GCF_004023105.1 Mesorhizobium sp. M5C.F.Ca.IN.020.32.2.1
CGGTCCGCAACTTGTATTTCACCCATCCTTTTGACCGGCCGGCCAGGTGCTGCTCATAAGCAAGGTCATGGGCGAAAGTCATTTGCCTCTCAACCTTGAGACCAGAAGTCTTCAGCAGATTTTCGAACGTCAACGGCGTGTAGAAATTGATGTGCCCAAACGGCCCGGACATCCGAATGGCGCGATTGAGGTTTCTCGTATGCTCCAGCGGCACCTCGATGTAGAGCTTCTTGCAGACCCTCGCCGCTTCCATCAAAAACATCCGTTCGTGCTCGACATGTTCGACGACGTGGATGGCGAGACCGAGATCGAACGACTTGTCGGGATGAGGGATGTGGTAGCCGTCAAAGATATCCAGGCTGGCTAAGTTCGCGACATTCCTGGCCTTGATGGCCTCGACGCCACTTGTTGAAATCTCGACGGCTCCAAGAGTCTTCCCGAGACCTTTCTTGTTCAGCTTGTCCAGAACGGCACCTTCGCCTGCGCCGATGTCCAGGATCTTGTCGAAGGTCTCCCCCCGGAGGATTGCTTCTATATGGCCGACTGATTGCTGCGAAGCAATTTCGCGTTTCGCGGCTACTTTGCCATCTGCGTAGTAATCATCATAGATCCCTATAATGCTGCCGGCGTCCGCCATAGAGAAATCCTCCTAAGGATCACCCCCGCCAAGCCAACCGTGCCATAGTGCGCGAACCGCGTCCAGTGCGGACTAGGCGCCTCCCAGCCACACTTCGACGATCCTTCGGCATCGTCCTTAGGCACTGTGATTCCTCGACAATAAGTTCGGGTCATTGAACTGTTAGGATCTTCTTTCCGACGATCACCCATTCCTCGCCCTCTTCAAGCGTCGCGATCACTTTACCCTTGCACTGAATAGCGAATGGCGTGGCCTTATCCCCTTTCCGCGACGTATTCGATGAAGCGCAATGCATTGCCGTCGTGGCCGGCGTCGTTGAAGTGCAGGCCTTCTTGATAGGCCCCCGAGCTGATGTAATCGAACCCGTCGATCGGGATCGTCGGCACATTGCGCGACCGGGTAGGTTTGGCGGATCGCGCCAAGCGCTGCGTCGTATGTTCGGCCGCCCGTATAGCTGCCATCCCAAGGCGAGGACGGGGGCGTCGGCGGCGCCAGGGCCGCTTCCAGCGTGTTGATGATCGACGTGATGTTCGTTGAAATCGTCGCCGGCGGCGTGCCAAAGCTGTCGTTGATGCCCAGGGCGAGGACCGGCACGATCTTGCCGCCAGCATAGCCCCATTGTGCGACCGCAGAAGCAAGGCGCGGCGCGTTGAAGGACGCGAATGTATAGCTTCCGTGCGCGGCGCGCGGCGTCCGCAGACGCGGGCGCGAGCCGGCCGCCTTTATGCCGAGACGGATAAGCCCGGTGATCTCCACAGGTCCGCCTGCGACCGTCAGGGTATAGTTTCCGCTCGCCGCCTGCCCTGTCAGGGACGGGCCGGAATATTGATCGAGTGCCAGAGCACCGGCAGCGTTCACAGTCTTTGTAGGCCGCGCCGCCGTTGAAGGCGAAGGCGAGCGAGCCTTGACCGGCGTCCTGGGTGTGGTGGACGCCGACCTGTTCATAGGCGCCCGTGAACGCCAGGGACGCACCATCCGCAAGGATGATGCTTTCGCCGAGCGGCCCGCGCGTTCCCGTCGAGACGGTTCCGCTGGTCGTGACGCCATAGAAGGCGGGCGTGTAGGTAGAGCTTGGCCGCAGCGCCGTCATGCCCGGTTCATCGTCAGCAATACTGACATTTGCGAACTGCGTGACGCGATTGAACCAGTGTGCGGGGCGGTTGCTGGCCAGCGCCCAATGACAGCCGGAACCGCTTGCCCCGGCATTAACTTCGGTAATGTAGCCATCGGACGGCGTTTGCATGACAACGCTGTAGTTCGACGGGGTATTCGTGCCTGTGTTGACCAATGACGGCCAGCCAACAACCTGCTCTGATCCGACAATATCAGCCAGTTCGTTTGCGCTAGCATAGGCAGCACGCGACTTGACGCCGATTTCGCCCGTGGGACAGAGACCCCGGCCAGTAATAGACAGAAGTGTTAGTGATAGCCGTGCCGCCGACCGAGCCGGTAATGGCAACCGGACCCACCGTCCGCGATCCGATCAAGGCGATGACTTCCGCCGCTGACGCGCGAACGCCCGTGTCGATGGCAACCGGCCCCGCCACTACGTTGTCCATTCCGAGGATACCGGCGCCGATTTCGGTCCAAAAGTATTCACCAACCTCAACATTCCGGGCAAGAACCGGTGGGGCGCTGGCGCCAGCGAGGCCGGCTGACGCGCCAAAGCTAAAAGCAGGCGCGGTGGTATAGGAACCCGACGCCGTGATGAGGATCATAGTGACTACGCCGCCAGCGACGATGAACCGACCGGCAGCGCCAGAGCCAACACCGCCAGTAATGGCGAGATCGAATGTCCCATCGGTCCCGCCAGCACCGCCCACGAGCGCACCGCTACCAACGATACCAAAGCCGACCGCCCACACGATCGTCGGGAAGATGCCCTTGCCATACAGGGACGCGTCGCGCCGCCTGGGCGCTGGCCAGATTGGCCGCGGTTGCTACGACATCGGCGGCGGTTTGTCCGGCATTGGCGGCGGAGGTGGAGGCGCTGGCAGCTGCCTGGCCGGCACTGGCCTCAGTGGCATCCTTCAGCACCTTCGTTTCTCGCGCAGCGCTTCCGCCTCATCGACAACGTCTGAAATGTCGGGCGACACAAACGGGATAATGGCGATGGCGTCGGTGCCCACGACCGGCTCGTCGGCCGTAAACTGAAACACCCGGTCGACATTGACTGTCCCTATCTGGGTGTGGACCGTCGTTCCCTTCTGCAAGGTGCGGGCGGTGCGGGCATCGCCGGCGCGAAGCCATTCGCCTTCGCTCACCGTGTAGATCCCGTTCTTCGGCGGGTCGGACTGGTCCTTGACCAGCACGCGGTCGCCAACCTCGCATGGTACGCCGTCGATGGTTTTCAGGCCATGAAGGAGGATGTTGGCTGTGGTCGCCAGACGCACGGGTTCGCGTTCGCCGGTCAGAAGTCGAACGGCGGCAGTTGCAGGTCGGGCCATCAGGCTTGCTCCATGAAAAAAGCCTCGGCGAAGCGAGGCTTAAAAGTGCTCTATGATTTCAGCGCGCACCACAGGACCTGCCCGTCGATTGTCGATGCCAGCCGCGACGATCGCGTCCGAATTTGCGGATGCGCAGGCTACGAATATCACGTCAGTTTTCTGCTGTCTGCCGAGATTGCGCTTTCTAGGCGGGCGTAGTTTAGCAGTCGCTTAGCACCTGTCATTTCAGCCGGTCTCAGATCAGGTGAGTTTAGGTGCCGGCACCTCGTGTTTAAGACCTAAGCGCCGTCTTCGACGAGAGCGGACGGATCAATACTCCTCGGACTTGACTCGCGAAGCTGGCGCGGCGTCGGCGTCTTGAGGGCCACCTGGACTCGCCTTCGAAGCCACTCCGGAGGAACTGGCTGGCAGATGAAGGTCGGATCGGCGTCGAAAAAACGTCCGGAGGTACAGATGGAATGCGGTGAGGTCGGAACCATGCGCTGTTTAACGGCGAGCAGTCTCGGCACAAAGCGACACAGCCGCCGCCACAGGCCTTGTGCGGACGGCTTTGCGAAGACATGAAACAGCGCGGCCGGATCGATCCGTGTTGCGTGGACAAGCGGAGCGATGGCCGCGCCTGGCGACGTGCGGGCGGCTTCGATGCCATAATACGCTGACGCCACGCCATCGGACCAACGAAACAAGAAAGACGCTAGCCTGGGATGTCGCGTGCGGACTGTTTCAAGGACGATCCGGTGCGACGTCAGCATGGCGACATACCTGGTCGACATAGAAGATGGTGATCGCCGGTAACCAATCAGATACTCGGGAACGACATCATAATCGCAGATCGCGGCAATGTTGAGCTGCATCTGCAAGTCTTCGGCTCCTTGCGCCCCTGCGGCTCTGAGCGACGGGTCGTATCCCCCGGTTGCCGTAAGAACTGATCGCCTGATTAGCGGTGAACTTGCATTGCCGATAAAATTCTCAACCAGCAGCCAGTTGTGAACGTCCCCGCGAGCGAGAATTGGTGGGGAGCATTCTATCACCAAATCATCATCATCGATGACCCTATACCATGCGTAGACAAGGCCGAGAGACGGCCGCGATTGAAAGAGGCCGTGCTGCTTCTCCAGCTTTGTCGGGTGCCACACATCATCCGCATCAAGTGGCGCTATAAATTCACCCTTCGCCGCATCAATTGCCAGGTTTCTGGCGACAGCAACCCCTTGGTTCTGCTGTCTCAGAAGAGAAATACGCGGATCACTGGTTGCAAACGCCTCGACGATCTCAGCGGTCCGGTCGGTCGACCCGTCATCGACAACTATGATCTCCAGCTGGTTGAAAGTTTGCGAGGCGGCCGACTGAAGGGTGTGTCGGATGGTCTTTTCCGCGTTGTAGGCAGGAATGATGACGGAAACTGCGGGTTGCATATCGAAAAAAGCCTGCTTTTGATGAAGGATGAATGCCACCGGCCTAAATACTAGCATGCTCGAGCGGGATGGTATCAAGCCGCCTGTCCCTACCGGCTACTTCAACATCTGAGAATTCGCCCGGTATTCGCACTTACGGCGGCGACATGTGCTAATATGCTGGTTTCACTCAGCCGAAACTCGTGGATGCCTTCATGCTTCCTCATTTCGCTCACATCCGTGCCCGTGGCCTCATGGTCTTATTGCCATCAACTATATGCTTGAACACTCACATGTATCGCGTTTCTGCCGATCGGGATGGCATCCGCGATCGGACGTGACCGTGGTTTTTACTGTTCCCGCGGCGGGAGAACGATGGTGATCCCGCGCGTTCTCCTGCAGCTTCGTCGGCTGGTGCGGCGTCGACGCCTGCGCCGTGCTCCCATCATACTGATGTACCATCGCGTTGCAGATATCGCCGTCGATCCGTGGAACCTAGCCGTCCATCCGGCGAGGTTCGACGAACAAATCGAAGCGCTGACGCGGAGCCGGCGGGTGGTGCATTTGCATGAGCTGTTCGATGTCATCGCACAGGGAAAGCCAGGCAAACCGCTTGCGGTTGTCACGTTCGACGACGGCTATCACGACGTCTACAGCAACGCTCGCCCTATCCTGCAGCGTCACGACTGCCCGATGACGCTGTTTGTTGCGACGGGAGCAATAGGAAGCGGCAGAGAATTCTGGTGGGATGCGCTCACGCGCATCTGTCTTGAGACGCCTGAACTGCCTGACCAACTCGACATCACGATCGAGGGAGGCAGGCATCACTGGCCTATCCCGAAGATGGTGGATCAGGCCGGCCGTGACAAAGTCTACCGGGAGGTGTGGTCGGCGCTCCGAACGCTGCCGTATGAGCGGCAGAACGCACACGTCGAAGACATTGCGAAATGGGCGGGCGTTGGCCTCGACGCCAGGCCAGAGCACTGTATTATGACTCCCGCGGAGGTTGGTGACATCAGTGACGACCTGATCACGATCGGCGGTCATACTGTCAGTCATCCCACGCTTCCGGCCCATTCCTTCGCGACCCAGCTTCGCGAGATCGTCGACGGCCGTTCGGCCTGTGAGCAAATGACCGGAAAACGCGTCCTCTCTTTTGCATATCCATTCGGAGACCATGACGCTCTGTCGGTAGCTGCCGTCAGGGAAGCGGGATTTGAGTTCGCATGCACGACGCGCGCCGGGTGCGTTGCGCCCGAGGCAGACGTGCTGCGTTTACCTCGATTGCATGTCGGCAACTGGTCAGGGGACGAATTTTTGCGAAAAATCGAGGATCATCTGTTCTGATGAACGCACAGCAGACTACCATTATCACTCCTCGACGCGGCTGGTTTGACCTCGATTTCTGGCACCTGTGGCGCTATCGCGATCTGCTGCTCCTGTTCGCGATGCGCGACATCAAAGTCCGCTACAAGCAGACCTTGCTTGGTCCGGCTTGGCTGATCCTGCAGCCCCTGGCGCTTACCGCAGCCTTGA
Organism: Mesorhizobium sp. M5C.F.Ca.IN.020.32.2.1; assembly: GCF_004023105.1. Classification (NCBI taxonomy): domain Bacteria; kingdom Pseudomonadati; phylum Pseudomonadota; class Alphaproteobacteria; order Hyphomicrobiales; family Phyllobacteriaceae; genus Mesorhizobium; species Mesorhizobium sp. M5C.F.Ca.IN.020.32.2.1. The sequence continues at coordinate 6,015 of NZ_RZSX01000062.1, forward strand.
CCACCGTCATCAGCGGTATCGCGGGCATTTCAACCGGTGGCCATCCCGCGCCAATCTTTTATCTGACAGCGCTGGTGCTGTGGTCGTATTTTTCCCAAGTCGTCTCCACCGCGAGCCAGGTCTTCATTGCTAACGGTCATCTTTTCAGCAAGATCTACTTCCCGCGACTCGTCGTTCCCGTGTCGTCGCTGCTGTCGAACAGTGTGGCTCTGGCGATCCAGCTTGGCGTCGCATTGGCCTTCTTGCTCTGGTACCAGCTGACAGGAAAAGTGGACGGGTTGTCGTGGCGCCTCGCGCTCTTTCCGCTGGTGATCATCCAGATCGCGGCATTCTCGTTGGCTGTTGGGCTTTGTCTAGGAGCGTCAACCGCGAAGTACCGCGATACAGCTCATATGACTCCGTTCCTCATTCAGATCTGGCTGTTCGTGACGCCGATCATCTTTCCTTTTTCGGCTATTCCCGAGCAGTACCGGACGCTGACTGGATTTCTGAATCCGCTCGCTGTCATAATTGATGAATGGCGCTGGTGCTTCTTCGGCACTTCGGCAGTCGGTGCGCCACAAATCGCTGCAGCGCTTGTCACGACCTCCGTCGTGCTGTTCATCGGCGTCGTGATCTTTCAACGCGTCGAACGAACGGCCATGGACATGCTGTGAAGAGAAATGACAACCCTTGCGGCCCCGTAGAGAGTGAAGGTCGCGCTTCGTCGGCCGCCGCGCATTCTGCACAATGGGCACGACGCCGATGCCATTGATCTCCGTCATCACGCCTTTCCTCAATGTCGAGCGGTTTCTTCCGGACGCGATCGAAAGCGTGCGCGTGCAAACCTTCACCGACTGGGAAATGCTTCTTATTGACGACGGATCATCCGACGGGAGCGTTGCAATCGCGGTGGCTGCAGCAACCGGCGATCCGCGGATCCGTTTCATTCGATCGAACGGCCAGCGTCGCGGCGCCGCCGCGGCGCGCAATGCCGGAATCGCGGCGGCGTCGGGCATGTTCTTCACGTTCCTGGATGGCGACGATATATTTGAGCCGGAAAAATTCGAGACGGAACTTGCGATCTTTGATGCGCATCCTCGCGCCAAGGTCCTTTACGGACCGACCCTGTGGTGGTTCCCCGATGAGCCGCACAGGAACTGGACCGACTCGATGCCACGCCAATCGGGCCGTCTGCACATGCCGCCCGACCTGCTCGACCAGGTCATCGTGCGCCAGCGGGCTCATGTGCCGTGCATCTGCTCGATCATGGTTCACCGCGAAGCTTTGGTGGCGGTGGGCGGCTTCGATGAGGCGTTCGAGCTCTACGAAGACCAGACCCTTCTAGTGAAGCTGCTGTTGCGCTATCCGGTATTCGTGACATCCACGCCCACCGGCCGATACAGGCAGCACCTCGATTCGACATCGGCCAAGGCGACTGCTTCCGGCATCTACGATCGACTGCGCCCGCATGCTGCTCGCATCGGCTTCCTCGAATGGGTTGAGATGCATGCGTCGGCCTCGGGATTGATGACGCCGGAGTTGCAGCGGGCGCTCCGCATCGCATTTGCGCGCTATCCGGCCCAGCGTCGGCCCCTGACACTTCGCGATAGGTTTGACCTCGCCATCGAAGCCGGACGCCGGTTCGCCCGGCGGCTGACGCCACGCCGCACCCTGTCGAAGGTGTTCAAGCTGCTGACGAGAGCACGGAAGTAGTGGGCGGGATCGGTGGCGCGGATTGGATCGCGACCGAGCCTGAGATGTCTGATACTAACGATACCGTTTTACGTGAATGACAAGTCGCATCGCCTCGCTGGGGGCGACGTGCTAAAACGAACGAGTGTCCATCATTTCTGTGCCAAAATTCTGTTTGTGAGGCCTACGGTCGCGTTCGATTTCTGGCAAACACCAGCCCGTTGCCTCTCTGCGAAGCTAAGGAGAATTTGGCTGTTTCATGATCGCAGTCGTCATAACAACTTACAACCATACTCGCTTTCTCGAGGAAGCCATTCAGAGCTGTCTTCATCAAAGCCGGCCGATCGATGAAATTATTGTCGTCGACGACGGATCCACCGACAATCCGGCATCGGTTGTCGAGCGTCATCCAGGCGTGCGCCTGATCAGGCAGGAGAATTGCGGGCTCGCGGCCGCCCGAAACACCGGACTGGCGGCTTCCAGATCCGATTACATCACCTTTCTGGACGCGGATGATCGTCTCCTTCCAAATGCCATGGAGACGGGCGTGCGAGTGCTGGTTGCGCATCCAGATGCGGTTCTCGCTTACGGAGCTCATCGCTTCATCAATGGAAGCGGTGCGATCGAGTCAGACAAGCATCACGTCGCGCTTGTCGAAGATCCTTATCTTCAGTTACTGCGGACGGGAAACTTCATTGCGATGCATGCGACCGTGGTTTATCGGCGGGAGAGGCTCGCGGCCATAGGCGGGTTCGACGTTTCAATGCGGTCCTGCGAAGACTATGAGCTATTCTTGCGAATCGCCCGGCGCGGTTCGATTGTAACGCACGACGATGTCGTCGCCGAATATCGCATGCACGGCGACAACATGTCGAGGAATCGATCGATGATGCTCGCTGCAGCATTGTCGGTGCTTGACAAGCAGTTGGCAGGTCCGGTTGACGACGATGTGCGTCTTGCAGTCCGCGATGGTAGGCGGTTCTGGAAGACCTACTATACCGGAGAGGTGACTACTGATGCCTTGCGCGCGATCCGCGCCGAACCCGCCAAAGCGATTCGCATGCTGCGTCAGGCTTTGCAGATGTCGCCGCCGATCACGCTGCAAACAGCGGCATTTAAGATAACACGCAAGGTCGGCAGGCATGTGCAACGGCTGCTCGGCGCTTCCGGCGCTGATTGGCGGGCTCCGCGCGTCGGTTCGGTGCGGTTTGGGGATTTCGCACGCACGATGCCGATGAGCCACTCATTTGGATATGATCGCGGCAAGCCAATAGATCGGTATTATATCGAGAATTTCTTACAATTGAATGCGGCCGACATACATGGCCGTGTGCTGGAAATCGGCGATAACAGCTACACGATGCATTTTGGCGGTGCTCATGTCGTCAAGAGCGACGTGCTGCATGTTGATCCCGATGATCCAAACGCGACCATCATAGGCGACCTGTCGCAGCCCGGAGTGCTGCCGTCAAACGCCTTCGATTGCATCATCCTCACGCAAACACTTCATCTGATCTTCGACATGTCGGCCGCGGTCGCTGCACTGGCCGAAGCGCTCAAGCCCGGGGGCGTGCTGCTGCTAACTGTTCCTGGCATCACCGCGGTCGATCGCGGCGAGTGGGGCAGCACGTGGTTCTGGTCATTGACGCAGGCGGCGTTGGCGAAGTTGCTTGCGAAATCCTTCAGCACGGCGAACATGGCGCTCGAAACCCACGGCAACGTCTTTGCGGCAGTTTGTTTTCTCCAGGGACTCGCCAAGGAAGAAGTTTCTGACCAGAAGCTCGACGTCCGGGATACCGCCTATCCCATCGTTGTCACGGCGCGCGTCGTGAAGGACGGGCTGACCCCGGATCAACCCGGCGGCCGAACCACAAATGTGACGGCTTGAGATCGATGACAGAATTGCCAGCCGTTGAGGTCCGAGGACTTTCCAAGCGCTACCGGCGCGGCGCCATCGGCGTGCGCTCATTGCGTGAGGAGGTCGAACAACTTGTCGCGCGTTTGCGCTCGCGGGAAGCCCAAGCTTCCCTCAACGAATTTTTCGCCATCAAGAACATCACTTTTTCCGTTCCGACTGGCACCGTGTGCGGTATCATCGGACGCAACGGCTCGGGAAAGACCACGCTGCTCAAGGTTTTGACCTCGATCACGGCTCCGGATGAGGGCGAGGCGGTGATGCGAGGCCGAATCGGAAGCTTGCTGGAGGTAGGGGCCGGATTCCATCCGGATCTCGACGGGATCGAGAACATCTACCTCAACGGCGCGATCCTGGGCATGAGTAAGGCCGAGATCACGCGTAAGCTAGACCGGATCATCAAATTTGCCGATATCGGCAGCTTTCTCGAAACGCCGGTCAAGCGTTATTCGTCCGGCATGTATGTTCGGCTTGCCTTCGCGATCGCTGCTCATCTGGAGCCGGAGATTCTCGTCGTCGACGAGGTGCTTGCTGTCGGCGATGCTGAATTTCAAAGGAAATGTATCGGCACGATGAAGAACGTCGCGGGTGAAGGTCGGACCGTGCTGTTCGTGAGCCACAACATGGCCATGGTTCGGCAGCATTGCACAAAAGCGATTTATCTGGACCGCGGCCTTCTGAAGGATTTTGGCGAGGCATCATCGATCATCGATGCGTACCTGTCGAACACCGCCTCGAGCAGCAACGGTTCCGAGCGCGTTGGCGATGAAGACCTCTGGATGCAGGTGGCTATTGTGTATCCGGGTACGCGCGAGCGATGCAGCCAACTCAAGTTTGGCGGCGATTACGATTTTGTGCTGAAGCTGGGCGCGAGGAATTCGTTTCACCGAAGCGTGGTTCATATCCAGATTTTTGATCAGGAAGGCAACTTGATCTCTGTGCTCGAAAGCCTCGCGGAAGGTGTTGGCCAATTTGACATAGTTGGGCAGGCCAAGGTCGTATTCAGCGTGCGATCGTTGGGATTGTTGCCAGGCACTTATACCGCTGGAGCGGCTCTCTATGCTTGGGGAGAGGATGACCCGGACCTCGCAAGCGAGAACTTGCTAACGTTCGACGTTGTTGCAGCAACAGTCAATGACTCCTATTGGCCATATCTGAAAGAGCACGGGATTGTGCGACTGTCGCATTCTGCCCAGTTGCTTAAGGTGGATTGAAGGCGCGTGGAGTGACGTCCTGGCGAATGAATCTTCGATGTAGTTCAATCCGTCGACCGCGCGACCGCACGCTGAAATCAATCGCGCGCGTCCTGCAAAGACTGAAGGACAATCCGGGCTTGCGGGAAGGCCTCGGTCAGGCACCGCGGAGACGAATGGAGGAAAAATTTCTCGCTTGCCGCAACCGCCGCTGCTCTCGATCGCCTATTGACCAGGCGGTAGCGCTCTTCCGCAAAAAGGATCGTCACGACCGGCTGCGATACCAGGCCAGCGCCGTTTCGACGATCCGGTCGATTCCGGATTGCTCAGGCATCCAGCCGAGTTCCCGGGCCGCCTTGCCGGCCGCGGCTACAAGCGCAGGAGGGTCACCTGCCCTGCGCGGACCGTAGGCCACCGGAAGGCGCGTTCCCGAAGCCCGGCTCACCGCCTCGACCAACTCGTTCACCGTAGTTCCGGTTCCGGTCCCGAGATTGTAGACGTGGACTCCCGCATCGCGCAGAAGCTTCTCCCCTGCCAGAACATGCGCACGGGCGAGATCGGTGACGTGGACATAGTCCCGCACAGCGGTTCCGTCCCTTGTGTCGAAGTCGGTGCCATTAATGGTGAAAATCCGGCCCGACCTAACCGCCGCCTCGATAGCGAGCGGAATGACATGCGTTTCCGGTTCATGCCGCTCACCGATGTCGCCGTCCGGATCACATCCGGCAGCGTTGAAATACCGGAGCACAACCGCGTTGAGGCCATGGGCATCCGAAAGATTGTCCACCATTCGTTCTACGATGAATTTCGACCATCCATAGGGATTGATGGGCGACTGCGGATGCGTTTCGTCAATCGGAGAACGAATCGGAACCCCGTAAGACGCGCAGGTGCTCGACAAGATCAGCTTGTCGACGCCGATCTTCAGCATTTCCTCGAGCAAGACCAGCGTCCCAAAACTGTTATTTCGGTAGTAGAGTTCCGGGCGCTCGACGGACTCGCCGACATAGGCGTAAGCGGCGAAATGCGCCACCACATCCGGCCGATACTGGTGCAGCGCTCCTGCCACCGCTGCGATATCGCAAATATCGCCCTCGACAAGCGGTCCCCATTTGACCGCGTCGCGCCAACCGCGCGAGAGGTTGTCATACGCAATGACCGACCAACCGGATTCAGCGAATGCCTTGCAACAGTGTGAGCCGATATAGCCCGCCCCGCCAGTGACCAAGACTGTTTTCATTCGGCTGCAGCGGACGGAGCATATCCCGATGAGACCAAGTCATCGAAATAGGCAATGGTGGTGACGAGACCATCGCGCAATGCAATTCTTGGCTTCCAGTTGAGATCGCGCAAGGCACACCCGATATTAGGCTGTCGCTGCCTTGGGTCATCGACGGGCAAAGGTAAAAACCTGATCTCGGATCGGCTTCCGGTAAGTTCGATCACGAGATTGGCAAGTTCGAGCATCGTGAATTCGACCGGGTTGCCGAGATTGATTGGACCGGTAACATCGTCGACCGTGTCCATCAGGCGAACCAGACCGTCGATGAGATCATTGACGTAGCAGAATGAGCGTGTCTGCTGGCCGGTGCCGTACACGGTTATCGGCTTGTTTCGTAGTGCCTGCACGATGAAGTTGGAAATGACGCGGCCGTCGTCCGGACGCATCCTCGGACCGTAAGTGTTGAAGATACGCGCTACCTTGATCCGCAGCCTGTGCTGCCGCCAATAGTCGAAAAACAGGGTTTCGGCACACCGCTTGCCTTCGTCGTAACAGGAACGGGGACCTATCGGGTTTACCCTGCCCCAATAGTCCTCGGTCTGCGGGTGAATCTCGGGATCGCCGTAGACTTCAGACGTGGACGCCTGAAGGATCTTTGCGCGAACCCGCTTGGCGAGGCCCAGCATATTGATCGCCCCATGGACGTTGGTCTTTGTCGTCTGGACCGGATCGAACTGATAGTGAACCGGGCTTGCCGGGCAAGCAAGGTTGTATATTTCATCAACTTCTATGTAGAGCGGAAATGTCACGTCGTGGCGAATGATCTCAAAGGATCTGTTGTCGAGCAAATGCGAGACGTTTCTCCGACTTCCTGTGAAGAAATTGTCGACGCATACAACCTCGTGGCCTTCAGTAAGCAACCGCTCGCATAAGAACGATCCCAGAAAACCTGCGCCCCCCGTCACCAAGACTCGCTTTGCCTGCTGCATTTTTGGGGTCCTCACGCCAGTTCTTTACGCAATCGAATGCGCAAAGCCCTGCGGCGAGGATAGGAAAAAAATGCTGCCCCGCAAACACAAAATGTTAACGCAATTGAAATTGTCGCGTGAGGTGTGCGAAAAAAATACGCGAAAAATCCGTTCATTCGCCCGTTTTTGACGGTTTTCGCCCGAACGTCGGCCTTGCCGGCATGAACGCGCCGCGCTGCATCATGATCGATTGCTAATTAAGGAAGATGGGTACTGCACAGTCTTGACCCGGCTCCTATCACCGCCGAAGAACGCCTCGCGACTGGGGGTCAAAAGCTGACATATGCGATGTCCACTTTCGACCCCTGCATCCTCTCTCCGCCGTGCTACGCCGGTTGCAACTCGCTGCGCGGCAGCCGCGGGAAGGCGATCGCCACCGCAACCGCGCCGAGCCCGACCAGGGCCGAGCCGATAAACAGCCAGGAATAGCTGGCATAGGCATCGAACACCATGCCGCCGGCGAGC
>NZ_RZSX01000630.1:0-3854 GCF_004023105.1 Mesorhizobium sp. M5C.F.Ca.IN.020.32.2.1
CCCCTGGGCGGCTCGGGAAGCAGGATTTTTTTGGCACGTGCATTAATCAGCCGATGATCTTCGCAAGTGAAGGAGCCGCGGTCCAACGGCATCGAAGTGCCGATCCTGTTCTGGTTTCAACGACAGCAGTCCTCTGGCCGGTTGTTGCCAGCGCATAGGAGGGCTAAGCAGGCTTAATGCGTTCTCCAAGCGAAGTCGGCGCCGACGCCGTCCCCCTGGCCAGGCCGCTGCCGGCCGATACGTTTTGCCCGCAATCGCGGCGCAGCTTCGTGCTGATCGCGGCGATCCTGGCTTCCGCGCTCGGCTTCATCGACGGTTCGATCCTGGCCATCGCCACACCGGCGATCCGCGTCGATCTTGGCGCCAGTTTCGCCGAGGCGCAGTGGATTTCAAACTCCTATGCGCTGACGCTTTCGGCACTCATCCTTGTCGGCGGCGCCGCCGGCGACCGTTTTGGCCTGCGGCATGCTTTTGTGGCAGGCATCGCGCTGTTCATTGCCGCCTCGCTTGCCTGCGCGGTGGCGCCGAACCCGCCGGTGCTCATTGCGTTTCGCGCCATTCAGGGCATCGGTGCTGCCATCATGGTGCCGGGCAGCCTCGCCATTATCGCCAAGGCCTATCCGAAGAAGGAGCGCGGCAGGGCGATCGGCATCTGGGCGGCGGCCTCGGCGCTGACGACGGCGCTTGGCCCGGTGCTGGGCGGCGTTGTCTTGTCGGCCTTCGGCGACGGCATCTGGCGGGCGATCTTCGCGATCAATCTGCCGCTTGGTCTTGTCTCGATCTACCTCCTGCTCGCCAAGGTCCCGGCCGACGCACCGACGGAAAAGCGCAGCCTCGATCTCGGCGGCGCTGCCCTCGCCATCTTGGCGTTCGGAGCGCTTGCCTACGGCTTGACCTCGATGAGCGCAGAGGGCGAGGGGCAAATGTCCGGCCCGAGCATCGCCGCCGGCGCGCTGCTGCTCATCATGTTCATTGTCTTCGAGCGCCGGCAGCGCGAACCGATGATCGATCTCTCGCTGTTTCGGGTCGGCGCCTTCGCCGGCGCCAATGTGGCGACCTTCTTCCTCTATTTCGCACTGTCGGCCAACCTGTTCTATCTGCCGATGCTGCTGATCGCCGGATGGGGGCTGAGCGCGGCTGAGGTCGGCTTCATCTTCCTGCCGCTGTCGGTCTTGATCGCGCTGTTGTCGGGGCCGGTCGGCCAGTGGTCCGACCGGATCGGCCCGCGTTTTCCGATCGCCAGCGGCAGTCTCGTCGTCGCTGTCGGCTTTGCCGGGCTTGCCTTGCTGGCCTATGCCGGCATCCACAGTTTCTGGTGGGGAGTGTTTCCGCTGATGGCGCTGATGGGGCTCGGCATGGCGCTGGTCGTGTCGCCGCTGTCGACGGCGGTGATGACGGCAGTCGAGGACAAGGATACGGGTGCTGCTTCGGGAATCAACAATGCCGTCTCGCGCATTGGCGGCCTGATCGCAGTGGCGGCGATGGGGTCACTGGCGGCCTGGGTCTATGCGGCAGTGCTGAATAGCGGTGCCGCATCCGGCATTCCGGGTTTCGGCGAACCGGCGCCGGCGGGCCTGGCACCGGATCTCGATGCAGCAAGGCTTGCCGCCAGCGATGCAGCTTTCGCAGCCGTCGCCTTGGCGACCGCGCTGCTTTGCCTGCTCTCGGCGATCGTGGCGTGGACGACCGTCTCCGGCGAACGACTGCCATGGTCGCGTGTATCTGAGACTCCGCAGAGCTGAGGAGCCCGGAAGGCTTCAAGGTCAGCTCAGCCTTCGATCTTGGCGCTCGCGACCTTCAGCGAATCACTGTCTTCCTGCTTGAGCAGATCATCGATGCGCCCGCGCTCGCGCTTGAAGGCGACGAGGTCGTCGCCCTTCAGCACCTTGCCGACCGGCAGGCGAACGCGCATCGGATCGACCTTGGTGCCGTTGACGATCAGCTCGTAGTGGAGATGTGGACCGGTGGCGAGGCCGGTCTGGCCGAGAAAGCCGATGGTCTGGCCTTGGCGGACGCGCACGCCCGGCGCGATGCCTTTGGCAAACGCGCTCTGGTGATTGTAGGAGGTCTCGTAGCCATTGGCGTGGCGGATGATGATCTGTTTGCCATAGCCGCCGGCCCAGCCGGCCTTCTCGACGACACCGTTGCCGGCGGCGATGATCGGCATGCCGATGGCGGCTGACCAATCGACGCCGGTATGCATGCGCACATAGCCGAGGATCGGATGTCTGCGGGCACCGAAGCCGGAGCGGAATTTTCCTGCAGGCAGGGGATTGCGCAGCAGGAATTGCTGGGCGCTGCGGCCGTCCTCGTCGAAATAGTCGGTACTGCCGTCCTGCATCTGAAACCGATAGAAATTGCGCGTCGTGCCGCCGAACGTCGCCGAGACATAGAGCAGCTCGGATTCGTCGGATGCCTGGTCGTCGCCATCCGGCTGCGAGAACAGCACCTCGATGCGGTCCGACGGATTGAGCCGCGACTGGAAATCGACACCGGACGCCAGAAGCTTGATCAGCCGCTTGGTCATCGCCTTGGACATGCCGTAGGAATAGGCGGCGCGGTAGATGCCGTCATAGACGTTTGGCAGATTGCCGCGCACCACCACCGGCGGCGAATCATCGAACGCGGTCAGCAATTCGGGATTGGGCTCCGGCTCCTGCGCCGGCACATATTGGCCGTGATCATCGAGCGCGATGGTGACGATATGCTGGGCCCTGTCGTAGATGCCGGTGCGAACGACCTTGGCGGCGTCGCCATGGATCTCGAGGCCGACACGCAGCACGGTTCCCGCCTTGAGCGCTGTCGCATTCAGCAATTTGGCGATCGCCTCGGCCATGCCGGTGGCGTCCTCGCCCGTATAGCCCGAATCGGCAAATGCCTCGACAATGTTGCGGTCCCTGGTGAAGGGGATGATCTCCTCGGCGAAGGCTGGCGCCTGATCGTCGGGGGCAGCACGCGGCGACACCGAGACGTTTTCCGGGACGATCCTGACGTCGTAGGAGCCGGCCATGCTCTCGGCGAATGCATCGCCGAATCGCTGCGGGTCGACATAATGCAGCGACGCGACCTGCACGGCGCCGTCGCTCAGGCCCGTGCCGGCCTGACGCACCACCTTTTCCACCTCGTCGGCGGACAAGTCACTCTTTTCGTCGAAGGCCGCCTTCTCGATCGGGAAATCGACCGTCTTCAGGCTCATCTCGCTTTCGACCTTGGCGCCATAGATCTGGCCGGCGGCGGCGGTCGCCGGCTGACCGGCATTGCCGTCGCGGTCGTCGCCAAACACCTGCATCGGGTTGAAAGGCGGATAGGCTCGGCTGGTCGTGTGCCCGGCGGCAAGCGCCATCTTGATCTGCACGAAAGGCATGGTGTGGATGACATCGCGGTCGCCGACCTTGGTCACCATTGACACTTCCATGCGCCGGCGGTCCTTGGCCTTGGCGATCTGGCGCGGCGCCACCAGCCTGGTGGTCTTGGCGATCTCGCCGGAATCGTCGCCTCTTGCAAGGCTGATCAGTTCCGCGATCTCGGGCGGTGTTGCCAATTGCTGACGACCGTCGAGGGCTGCGAACAGCGCCACGCCCATCAGCACGCTCGACGTCACGCCAGTCAGAAAAGTGCCCGACAGCCAGCGCGCCGAAACCTCGCGCCGGTCGGGCGGGCCACTGCGACCGTCCGCAATCAGCGGCGGCTCGTTGCCGAGTTCGGCTATGACATTTTCCGTATCTGGCATCCAGAAAGGCTGCTTCTTCCCCGGGCGGGACGGCTTGTCGCTTTTGTTGTGGCCATGACATTTGCCTGTCACGGCGGGCGAAGTCAACGAAGCGCCTGGCTTCGGCCGAGATCCCCAGTCATAC
>NZ_RZSX01000631.1:0-3851 GCF_004023105.1 Mesorhizobium sp. M5C.F.Ca.IN.020.32.2.1
GGAAATCCGCCGCCGTGCCTCCGAGCTTCTCGAACTCGTCCAGCTTTCCGGCTTGGAAAAGCGCTACCCGGCGCAGCTTTCGGGCGGCCAGCGCCAACGCGGGGCGCTTGCCCGCGCCATGGCGATCGAACCGGCCGTGCTTTTGCTCGACGAGCCGTTCGGAGCGCTCGACGCCCAGGTCCGCCGCGAGCTGCGCCGCTGGCTGCGCGACATCCACGACGCTACCGGCTACACCACGGTCTTTGTCACCCATGACCAGGAAGAAGCGCTTGAGCTTGCCGACCGCGTCGTGGTGATGAGCCAGGGCAGCATCGAGCAGGTCGGCACCGCCGATGAAATCTACGACACGCCGAATTCGCCCTTCGTCTACGGCTTCATCGGTGAATCGAGCTCGCTTCCCGTCAAGATCGAGGACGGCCAGGTCTGGATCGCCGATCGCCCGATCGGGCTGTCCGCGCCGCAGGCACCGCAAGGCGAAGCGACGCTGTTCTTCCGTCCGCACGATGTCGAACTGGTAGACGAATGCAACGGCTGCATCGCCGGCACAGTCGCCGCCAGCCGCCGCGTCGCCGGCACCAGACGGGTGGAGCTCGAAATTGGCGGCGAGCGTCAGCGGGTCGAGGTCGAGCTGCCCGTCGACCATCCGGCGGCGCAGAAAAGCCGGGTGGCCTTCAGGCCGCGGCGCTGGAAGCTTTTTCCAGCTGTGTAGAAGGCTGTATCTAAGCGGGCTACCTCGGCGTGCTGAGAACACGCCGAAATGCATCTGCTTGGAAGAAAATCCTTTCAACGGGCCGATTCGGCAATGCTTTTTCTCACAGCAACACCATAGATCCGGGTTGCATGCCTCGTCGCGTCGGGCGTCGCCCGATTATCCTTCTGCGATAAACGGCATTTTAGGAGCCTGTTTTCATGAAGCGATTTTTGCTTGGCGTCGCCACATTGGCCGGCCTGTTCCTGGCATCCTCCCAAGCGTGGTCGGCCGACAAATTGCTGAACGCGTCCTACGATGTCGGCCGCGAACTGTTTGCGCAGGTGAACAAGGCCTTCGTCGCCGAGCACCCCGGCGTGACCATAGATCAGTCGCATGCCGGGACGTCGGCGCAGGCACGTGCCATCGCCGAGGGCCTCGGCGCCGATGTCGTCACCTTCAACCAGGTCATCGACATCGACTTCCTGGTCTCCAAGCGTCTTATCTCGGCCGACTGGCAGAAGGACTTCCCCGACAACGCCTCGCCTTTCTATTCGCTGCCGTCCTTCCTGGTGCGCGCCGGCAATCCGAAGAACATCAAGGATTGGGACGATCTCGTGCGCGACGACGTGCAGGTGATCTTCCCCAATCCGAAAACGTCCGGTAATGCGCGCTACACCTATCTTGCGGCCACCGCCTACGCAAAGGAAGCCTTCAAGGGCGACGATGCCAAGGTGAAGGAATTCGTCACCAAACTGTTCAACAATGTCCCGATCTTCGACTCCGGCGGGCGCGCCGCGACCACCACCTTCGTGCAGCGCGAGATCGGCGACGTGCTGATCACCTTCGAGTCGGAAACGCGCGGCGTCCGCAGGGAGTATGGCGATGACAAATTCGAGCAGGTGACGCCTTCGGTCAGCCTGCTGGCGGAGTTTCCGGTGGCGATTGTCGACACGGTCGCCGACGAGCATGGCACGCGTGACCTCGCCAGGACTTATCTCGACTTCCTCTACACGCCGCAGGGCCAGGACATCGCCGCCCGCAACGGACTGAGGGCTCGCGACGCGGCGGTCGCCGCCAAATACAAGGCTGAGTTTCCCGATGTCCGCCTGCTGACGGTGGAGGACGTCTTCGGCGGCTGGGCCAAGATCCAGGCCGAGCATTTCGCCGCGGGCGGGTTGCTCGACCAGACTTATGGCAGCCGCTGAGCAAGCGATCTTTGAACTTGAAGCGAAAGCCGGCTTTTGCCGGCTTTCTTCGTTTCGCGGTCCGGAAGGTGATTTCGCGCATTTCCGGGCGCACCATCCAAAACGTCACGAAGAATCAACGTGTTTGTGCCTACTGAGCAATCAGACGGCTTGTTTTCGCGAAACTGCATCGTGCGACCAAACGTCATGATTTACACACAAACAACCGCCAGATGCGGGCGGTTGGGGTTTTCATGAACTGAATCGAGCATGCTTACCAAAAAAGGCAAATACGGCCTCAAGGCCCTCGTGCATCTGTCAGGCTTGCCGGTGGGTCAGCTCGCATTCGTCAACGACATTGCCGTCGCCAACAACATCCCGAAGAAATTCCTGGATGCCATTCTGGGCGAATTGCGCAATGCCGGCTTCGTCCAGAGCCGCAAGGGCAAGGAAGGCGGCTACCGCCTCGCCCGGCCGGCCTCCGAGATCAAGATCGGCCATGTCGTGCGTGTCCTCGACGGGCCGCTGGCGCCAATCCCTTGCGCCAGCCGCACCCAATATCAGCGCTGCGAGGATTGCGACGAGGCGACATGCCAGGTCCGGAACATGATGCTGGAGGTGCGACAGGCGATCGCCGAGGTGCTGGACAATCGCAGCCTCGCCGCGATGCGCGACGCCGACAATGACGATTTTCCAGTCGAGCTGACGTCGCAGATCTGATCAGCCGCCGCTAAAGCGGAATCCGCGCCGGCGACCCGCTCAGGAATTCGCCTCGAACAGGCCCACGACGTCGCCGACAATGTCGGCGATCGGGCGCGTCGCATCGAGCGTCAATGCGTTCTCGTCGGCTGCCGGCGCTTCTAGCGTGGCGAACTGGCTGTCGACCAGGCTTGCCGGCATGAAATGGCCCCGGCGGGAGCCGACACGCTGCTTCGCGGTCGCGGGATCGATTTCCAGATAGAGGAAAACGATGTCCTGGCAAAAGCCGCGCAGACGCTCGCGGTAGCTGCGCTTTAGCGCCGAACAGGCGGCCGCCACGCCCTGCCCATCGCCGACCGATCCCGCAATGCGCCGGCCGATCGCGTCGAGCCAGCCTTCGCGCAATGCGTCGGTCAGCGGCTCGCCGCTTGCCATGCGCGCGACGTTTTCCGGCGGATGCAGCCGGTCGCCCTCGACGAAGATGGCGCCCAACGCTGCGGCCAACGCCTCGCCGACGGCCGATTTGCCACAACCGGCGACGCCCATCACTACGACGGCCGGTGCGGGCCGAACGCGATGCCCCTGCGTTTGTGCTGCCTTTTCGTCCACGATGCGGGTCAGCGGCTGGCCGGCGCGCGGCCGTAAAGCAGGAGCATGGCGACGATGACGACGCCGTAGATGATCTGCCGCCCCGCCTCCGGCATCTGCATGACCGAAAGAATGGATTGCAAAAGCGTGATCAGGATGACGCCAGCGACCGTGCCGAGATACGAGCCGCGGCCGCCGAGGATCGAGGTGCCGCCAAGCACGACCGCTGCGATCGACGGCAGGAGATAGGCGTCGCCCATCGACTGCGCCGCCTTGGAGGCATAGCCGGCCAGAAGCACGCCGCCGAAGGCGGAGAGCCCGCCCGACACGGCGAAGGCGATCAGCACGACGCGCCGCGTGTCGATGCCGGAGAGGTAGGCGGCGCGCTCGCGGTTGCCGATACCGTAGACGGTACGGCCGAAGCCGGTGCGGGTCAGCACGAAAACCATCGCAGCACCGATCAGCGCCCAGATGACGACCGCGTTGGGCACGCCCGGAATGGCAAAGCCGGTCGCCAGATAGCGCATCGCCCGGGTCGCCGAATCCTGCGGCGAGAACCCGCCCGTATAGACCACCATCAGCCCTTGCGCGACGGCATTGGTGGCGAGCGTGATGATCATCGAGGGAATGCGCAGATAAGCGACGCCGATGCCGTTGACGACGCCGATCGCGACACCGCAGCAGATGCC
>NZ_RZSX01000632.1:0-3849 GCF_004023105.1 Mesorhizobium sp. M5C.F.Ca.IN.020.32.2.1
GTGATGCCGATGACCAGATCGGTCCGCACGGCGAACGCCGAGGTCCCAGTGGCCACCACCAGGCCCGCAGCGGTGAGAATGGTTTTCCACAATTTCATCGTGCAGCTCCCGATATGCTCAAAAAACCCGGTGGATAGAAGCGTGATTTCGCCAAGGAGTAAATTGCGTTTCGTGCTTTCCGGCAGCCCCGGCGGGAATGTTTTCCGTTAGCCGCCGGCTCAAGCGATCGAAGCTTTCCGTCGCAGCCGGGTTACCGTGCGCCGGCGGCCCCTGAGCAATATGTTCAGCCCGATCGCCATCACCTTGGCAGATTCGACCATGTCGGAGATCCCTACCCATTCGTCGGGCCTGTGGGCGAGGTCGAGAATGCCCGGGCCATAGGCGATGCAGTCGTAGATGTGGCCGATGCGGGCAATGTGCTTCTGGTCGTAGGTGCCGGGTGAAATCACGTAGTCGGGCTCGCGGTCGAATATCTCCATGATGCCCTGCGCCACCGCCTTGACCACCGGTGCATCGCGCTCGGTCATCAGCGGCAGCACCTCCATGAGATCGCGGATCTCGTAGTCGAATTTCTTGCGCTCGCGCTTCAGCCGGTCGAGGATATCAGTCACCTCGCTCTTGACCGTGCCGAGGTCCTCCTCCAGCAGGAAGCGGCGGTCTATGGTCAGCCGGCAGGAATCGGGCACGTTGGGCGAGGGCAGGCCGGGCCGGAAATCCTCGGTCTGGCCGCCGTGGATCGAGTTGATGTTCATGGTCGAGCGCTTTGCCCCATCGGGCACGACCGGCATGCGCGTCGTCTTGCGGTCGAGTGCCGGGAACAGCTCGTCCTCAAAAGCACTAAGCACGGCGCCCATATGGCGCACCGCGTTGTCGCCGAGGAACGGCATCGAGCCGTGGGCGATCTCGCCCTTGGTCTCGATCTCCGCCCACCAGACGCCGCGATGGCCAAGGCAGATGCGGTCCTTGTTCAACGGCTCGGGGATGATGACGTGGTCGACCTTCGGCTTGGAGAAATAGCCGAGCTTGGCCAGATGGGCGACGCCGCCGAAGCCGCCGGACTCCTCGTCGACCGTGCCCGATATTTCGATGGCGCCTGGAAAATCTGGGAAGACCTCCATGAAGGCCTCGGCGGCGACGATCGAGGAGGCCAAGCCGCCCTTCATGTCGCAGGCGCCGCGGCCATAGACCTTGCCATCCCTGACAATGCCGGCGAAGGGATCGAGGCTCCAGCCGTCGCCGGCTTCGACCACGTCGATATGCGAGTTGAAATGCACGCAGGCGCCGGGCGAGCGCCCATCGAAGCGGGCGACGACATTGACGCGCGGGTAGCGGTCGGTATCGCCGGGCGTGTCTTCGGCGCGGATGAATTCGACTTCGAAACCGCGTTTCCTCAGCCGCGCTCCGACGTATTCGGCGCATGGCCGATAGGCTTCGCCTGGCGGATTGATTGTCGGAAAGCGGATCAGATCCGCGGTCAGCGCGACCAGGTCGTCGACCCGATCATCGACCGCTTTCAGGAGCCGTTCGTTCATTTCGTTCATTCGACGAATTGAGCAGCCAACGGTGCGCTTTGGCAAGCCTGTTAGCGGACCGCGCCGCTGCTGCGTGTTGTTGCGGCAACTATCGCGGGAATTCGTTCAAATTCGCTGCTTTGGATTGGCGAATTCGTCAAGGAGTATGTGGTTACCTCACTTGCCATTTAAAAAATCAAGAATAGCGTGAAGACAGGCAGGCAAGTGCAATCAAAGGGGTTTGATCGCATGAAAAAGACCGTTCTCATGGCAGCGTTACTGGTAACGATGCTGTTCGGTTCTTCGGTCGAGGGCTGGGCAGCCAAGCTGGTTGCAAGGATCGACGTGTCATCGCAGACGATGACTGTAAGATACGGTCAGGCGGTTTACCGATGGCGAGTATCGACGGCGCGCAAGGGGTATATCACGCCGCGTGGCAGCTACCGGCCGCAACGAACGGCACGGATGTGGTATTCGCGCAAATACGACATGTCGCCGATGCCTCATTCGGTGTTCTACCGCGGCGGCTATGCTATCCATGGCACGGGCGCAGTGAAGTCTCTCGGGCGCCCCGCGTCGCATGGCTGCGTGCGGCTGCACCCCGCCAATGCCGCCGCCTTCTATTCGATGGTGCGGCAAGCCGGCTTCCGCAACACGCGTATCGTCGTGACCAACTAACTTTAGGTGGTTGCAAGCTCGTGGTTCCTACAAGAAGTCAGAACGGGCGCTTCTTGTGAGGCAACGCCGGCTTTCCGCTCTGAACCAATTCGTCGGCGAAAGTGGGAGCACTATTTACGTGGGCAGGCTTTGGGCAGAATATACGGGGTGGGAGGAAGCATTCGGAATCCCTGAATAATGCGCCCGAACGGCTTCCGACCGTTGGTTGCAAGGGAGGATAATCATGAAACGTATTTTCTCGCTCGCGGCGGGTGCCGCGGCGTTATCGCTCGGCGTATCGAACGCCTACGCACAATCGGGCGGCGTCGATAAGGCGGTCGGCGGCTACAGCTTCGAAGAAGCCGCAAAGGAGGCCCCTGGTACGAAGGACTTCCATTCGGCCGATGGTCACCTCACTTTCGCTATCGTGACACACACTGCCGGCAATGGTTTCTTCGATCCGGTCTACGTCGGCGCGACCGTCGCCGGCAACCTGATCGGCGCCAAGGTCCTGCTGCTCGGCTCGGAATCGCCGACCGACGACCCTGCCCGCGAGATCGAAATCCTGAACCAGATCGTGCAGGATCCGACGATCGACGGGCTGATCATGACAACGCCCCAGGTCGGCGCCTATAACGACATCGTCAAGGCCGCCGAGGCGAAGGGCATACCGGTCGCTACGACCAATTCCTTTGACGGCACGATCCTCAACCGCAGCGGCATCGGCCACACCGGCCAGGACGCCTCCGCTGCCGCAATCGCCGGCGAGGCGCTCGTCAAGTGCCTCGCGGACAAGGGTATCGAGAAGGGTTCGATCGTCCTGCCGTCGTCGACCGCAATGGGCAACATCGAGGTGAACAATCGCGTCACTTCGGCTTTCAACGCCATCGTCAAGGGCTTGAAGGATGCCGGCAAGCTTGATGCCTTCAAGGTCGACGCGGGTCCGGAGAACACCGGTATCGACACCAATCCGAATGACCCGGTGAACGGCATCGTGACGCTGTTCGAATCGCGAGGCGACGTCGTTGGCGCGTTCGCCGGCAACAACGTGTTCACGCCGGCGCTTGCCAAGGCCGTCGCTCAGACCGGACTGACCGGCAAGATCTGCGCCTACGGTTTCGACCTCGGCCCGGCCCAGCAGGATGCGATGAAGAGCGGCGATCTGACCGGCGCGCTCGGGCAGCAGCCCTTTTTGCAGGGCTTCTGGCCGGTCATGCAGCTCTATCTGGAGATCGATCGCGGTATCGCGGCATCCAACCTCGACACACGTGCCCAACTGGTGACGAAGGAGACCGTCGAGGATGTCGGCAAGCGCTTCGAGAACTGAGTCCGCTCGGAAGGTCTGAAATCATTGCGGGAGGGCGCAAGCTCTCCCGCAATGCGGCAGCAGGGAAATCGACCAGAAGAGACCATGGCGCTTACCGCGACCACATCACTCGGCCGTGCGCCGTCCCAGATTGTCGGCGGCTGGGAGGTGGGGCTCGTTGCCTTGCTTTTGCTGCTCTATCTCGGCGGCGCTCTCGTCAATCCCGCGTTCTTCGGGTCGACAGGAGCGTTTCACTCGCTGCTCCGCGACACCTCGCGGGTTGCCATCATCGCGGTCGGAGTGACCTTCGTCATCATCAACAAGGACCTCGATCTTTCGGTCGGTTCAACTTACGGCCTAGTCGCCGTCGTCTTC
>NZ_RZSX01000633.1:0-3845 GCF_004023105.1 Mesorhizobium sp. M5C.F.Ca.IN.020.32.2.1
GGCGCTGGAAGGCGCGCTCGGCGAGGCTGAATCAGTGAAGCCGATCTGGAAGCCGCAAACCAACATCGCGGTCGACGAGGAGCGGGCACAATCGCTGATGAAGCTGGTCGCGACGCTTGAGGACGATGACGACGTGCAGAGTGTCTACGCCAATTTCGAGGTCGACGACGAGACCATGGCGAAGCTCAGCGCCGCATGAGCACAGCTCAGCCCAGACATGAGCGAGCTCAGCCCGAAGACATGAGCAAAGCTCAGTCTGACATGGGCAAAGCTCAGTCTGACATGAGCAAAGCTCAGTCTGACATGAGCGAGCTCAGTCCGAGATGACCCCACAGGCGCTGCCTCAGGTCCGCATCACCTATTGCACGCAGTGCCAGTGGCTGCTGCGGGCCGGCTGGATGGCGCAGGAGCTGCTCTCGACTTTCGGAACGGATCTGGGCGAGGTCACGCTGGTGCCGGGCACCGGCGGTATTTTCACCATTTCCTGCAACGACACGCTGGTCTGGGACCGCAAGCGCGACGGCGGCTTTCCCGACGCTGCAAGGCTTAAGCAACTGGTTCGCGACGTGATCGATCCGGATCGCCATCTCGGTCATGCCGATCGTAAGGGCCACAAGTCAAAAGACCCTGCCTGACGCAAGGTCTTTTAGATTTCTGGCCTCATTCACCGCCACGCCACGATGAAGCAGCCCAGCGCCACGATGGCGGTAATGGTGCGGACGTGGTTCCACATCACCCAGTCCCTGAGATAGGTGGCCCACACGGCGGCGCCGTTGGCGCTTGCCGGATCGACGGCGGCCAGCGCGTTGTTGAGCGGCACGTTGAAGATCATGGTCACGATCAGGTTGCCGACGACATAGATCAGGGCGCCGGCGAGAAGCCAGAACGAACCCGGCTGATTCCAGCCGAGAATGGCGCCGACAACGAGGACGAGGCAGACCAGTCCGGTGCCGAAAAGCGCGGTCATGAACATCGGCGTCACCGCAGTGACGTTGATCGAATTCATGGCGGCGATGCCGCCCGCGGCAGGCAAGCGGGCGAGGCCCGGCATGACGAAGCTGGAAAAGGCGAAGAAGACACCAGCGACGACGCCCGAGCCGAACGCGGCTACGAAGGTTAGGGTAGGGAGCAGTTTCATGATCATGTCAGTTGCTCCAGATGCCCGTAGCGGCGGTTTCGATTGCGTAGGCGGGGAAGTCCCTTGGCGCTCGGCCGAGCACGCGCTCGACGCCGTCGGCCAGCACCTCGTTGCGGCCGTCGAGCACCTCGGTGAACAGTTCGTTGAGCAGCCAGGCAAACTCGGCCGGCAGCGCGTGCGCGGCGATTGCGGCGGCGAACTCGGCATGCGAAATCTGCTTGAAGCCGATGTTGCGGCCAGCTGCCTTGCCGATCTCGGCGACCGCCTCGGCGAAGCTCAGCAGCCGCGGCCCGGTCAGCTCGTAAAGCTGGCCGATATGACCTTGCCGGGTAAGCACCGTAACGGCGGCGTCAGCAATGTCGTCGGCGTCGACGAACGGTTCTCCGACATTGCCGACCGGCAAAGCCACCTCGCCGGCGAGCAGCGGATCGAGCAAAAAACTCTCGCTGAAGTTCTGGGAAAACCAGGCGCAGCGCAGGATCGTCCAGTCGGCGCCTGAGGCCTTCAGCATCTCTTCGGCGCGCTGGGCTTCCGGTTCGCCGCGCCCCGACAGCAGCACCAGCCGGCGCACACCGCGCTCTATGGCAAGTCTGGCGAAGGCGCCGACCGCTTCGGCGGCACCCGGCACCGCAAGATCGGGATAGTAGCTGATGTAGACGGCCCCAACACCATCAAGCGCGGGTTCCCAGCCCGTGGTGTTTTCCCAGTCGAAGGGCGGCGTGCCCGAACGCGAGCCAATCCGCACTGGCAGGCCCTGCGCCGTCAGCCGGTCTGCGAGACGACGGCCGGTCTTGCCGGTGCCGCCGAGGATTAAAGTCGGTTTCCGTACTGTGTCGGTCATGGGTGATTTCCTTTGTTCACAAACATGAGTAATCCTCACATTTGCAAAACGTGATAAACCCTCGTATTTTGCGAGTCAAGCCAATTTGTTGATCATTCGCTTGGAGACAGTGATGGAAGGCTCGACCGTAGCGGGTTCACAGGATGGCCAGATCGCCTCGCCGCGCCGGGCGCCAAGCCAGCAACGCAGCCGCGAACGGGTCGAACGGATGCTGGCCGCCGCCTCCGCTTTGATCGCCGAGCAAGGCAGCGGTGCCATGCGCATGGGCGAAGTGGCGGAACGGGCCGGCGTGTCGATCGGCTCGCTCTATCAGTTCTTTCCGGACAAGCGAGCGATCATCTGGGCGCTGGCCGAGCGCTACACCGCCGAAAGCCAGGCCTGCATCGCGGCAGCACTTGCCGAGGTTAGCGACGCGGAAGGGCTGCGGCGGGCGTTTTCCGAGCTGGTGGATATCTATTACGGGCTGTTCCTGGCGGAGCCGGTGATGCGTGACATCTGGTCGGGCACACAGGCCGACAAGGCGCTGCGCGAACTCGAGCTTGCCGACAGCCGGGCCAACGCCGAATTCCTCACGGCGGTGCTAAAACGGCTGCGGCCTGCCGCCGATCCGGCGGCGCTGGAAACGACGGCGTTTCTCATCTGGCAGATGGGCGAGGCGACCATGCGGCTGGCAATCTCGGTCGGGCGGCAAGAAGGCGACGACCTGGTCGCCGCCTATAAGCGGATGGCGCTGCGCGAACTGGTCGGCGAATAGAGCCGGAGACTACCGGCCGAAATAATCCCGTAGCATTTCCGTGCGCTCATCTTCCGCGCACATCGCCATGCGGCCGAGGCTGAACCGGCCTCTATGAAGGGCGACAACGGCCAGTGCGCAGTTTACGGTCGGGTCGTCCGCCGAAACTGCCAGATCCCGCAAGGCCAATTCGAAAAGGATCTGCCACGCAGTTTTGTAGTGTGGTTCGATCCAATCCGGAACCGGCGGGTTCCGGTCGTAGGCCAATCGCGCTTCTTCGATCGTCGCGGCCAGACCGTAAGCACCCCAATATACGGGAGTTTCGCCTTCGGAGATGCGAGCCAGTTCCACAACCGCGGCGTAAGATGCGTCTCCAACATCGCCCTGATGATGCAGTTCGTTCCAGAGCTCGTCCCAGACCGACTTGTCATCGTAGTGAACGGCCAGCCTTCGCAAGGCCGGCCGTGGATCATAAACGACCTTGTATCCGCCCGTGAGGCCGGACCATCGTTCATCGTTGAATGCCATCATGTCGCCGCCCTTCGCCAACCAGTCGACCCTCCTGTGCCGGGTGGCTCCAGTCAACAAAAACCCGCCACGAGGGCGGGTTCTTGATCTGCGAAAAGTCTGCGGCTTAGAGGCCGAAACCTTCGAAACGCTTCTTGAACTTCGACAAGCGGCCGCCGCGGTCGAGCAGGGTCTGCTGGCCGCCGGTCCAGGCCGGATGGGTGGTCGGGTCGATGTCGAGGTTCATCGTGTCGCCCTCCTTGCCCCAGGTCGAACGGGTCATGTATTCGGTGCCGTCGGTCATGACGATCTTGATGGTGTGGTAGTCGGGATGGATGTCGGTCTTCATTGTGCTATTCCTGGTTCGCCGGCGCTGCTGACGGGCATAAGCCTGCGTCGATGCGCCCCTTTTTAAAACTCGAAGCCGCAGCTATTGAGGAGCCACGGCTTTTAAAAACGGTCGGCGAGCCTATACATCAGCCGGAATTGAATCACAAGGCCGCGACAAGCGCATATTAAGGCGCATACAAAAAGAGCCAGAGGAAACGGTCATGGCGCACACCAGCGGCGATGCAGACGAGCGTAGGCGCTCGCTCAAGCCGCTGCGGCGCCTGTTCCCCTATATC
>NZ_RZSX01000634.1:0-3840 GCF_004023105.1 Mesorhizobium sp. M5C.F.Ca.IN.020.32.2.1
ACCTTCGACCGCTCGCGCGATAATCCGCAACACGGCGGAAAATCTCGCCTACACGACGCTGGAGCTGGGCGGGAAAAGCCCGGTTGTCGTTTTCGCCGACGCAGACCTGGACAGCGCGGCCAACGCGGTCGTGGCCGGGATTTTCGCGGCGTCCGGGCAAAGCTGCGTCGCCGGCTCGCGGCTGCTTGTCGAGCGTTCGATAAAGGCCGAGTTCCTGGACAGGCTGAAGCACAAGGCCGAGGCCATCAAAATTGGTGATCCGCAGGATCCGGCCACCGAAATGGGACCGCTGGCAACGCCACGCCAGCGGGAATGGATCGAGAAGGTCGTTGCCGAGAGCCTCGCCAATGGCGGGACGCTGGTCACCGGCGGAAAAAGGCCCGACGACCATCCGCGCGGTTTCTACTACGCACCGACCATTATCGACGCCGAGGACACAGGACTGCCTTGCGTGCGCGAGGAATTGTTCGGTCCGGTGCTCAGCGTTCTCACCTTCGACACGGAAGCTGAAGCCCTGGCGCTTGCCAACGACACGCCGTTCGGCCTGGCCTCAGGCGTTTTCACCACCAATCTCGCCAAGGCGCACCGCATGGCGCGCGACATCCATGCCGGCGTCGTCTGGGTCAACACATACCGCGCCGTTTCGCCGCTCGTGCCGTTCGGCGGCTATGGTCAGTCGGGGCTCGGCCGTGAGGGCGGGCTCGACGCCATCCGCGATTACACGCGCTCGAAATCCGTCTGGATACGGATATCCGACGAGCCGATCCCGGATCCGTTCGTCATGCGATGAGGCAGCGCCGCGATCGCGCAATTTCATAACAACAAGAAACCAAGCAACCAACAGAGGAGAATGACATGAAACTGATTTTGACCGGCATTTTGGCCGGATTCTTGGCAGCCACTGCCGCGCACGCCGATGAGATGGTGTTCACCAGCTGGGGCGGAACCACCCAGGAAGCGCAGACCAAATCCTGGGCTGCTCCGTTCGAAGCGAGTTCCGGCATCAAGGTCCTGCAGGACGGCCCGACCGACTATGGCAAGCTGAAGGCCATGGTGGAAGGCGGCAGCGTCGCCTGGGATGTCGTCGATGTCGAGATGGATTTCGCCATCAAGGCGGCCAACGACGGCCTGCTCGAGCCGATCGATTTCAACGTCGTGCCGAAAGCCGATCTCGATCCTCGCTTCACCACCGACCATGCGGTCGGCAGCTTCTACTACTCCTTCGTTCTTGCCTGGAACAAAGGGGCAGTGTCGGGCGAACCAACGGGCTGGGCCGACATGTTCGACCTGACGAAATTTCCCGGCAAACGCACGTTCTATAAATGGTCGGCGCCGGGCGTCATCGAAATCGCACTGCTGGCCGACGGCGTGCCGGCAGACAAGCTCTATCCCCTCGACCTCGACCGGGCGTTCAAGAGACTCGACACGATCAAGTCGGAAATCGTCTGGTGGGATAGCGGCGCGCAGTCGCAACAGCTGATCGCCTCCGGTGAAGCGGCCTTCGGGCAGCTCTGGAACGGACGTGTCTTCGCCCTCAAGCAGGACGGCGCCGATGTCGGCGCATCCTGGAATCAGAACATGACCGCCGCCGACGTGCTCGTCATCCCCAAGGGTTCGAAGAACAAGGCGAGCGCCATGAAATTCCTGGCCACAGCGACAAGCCCGAAAAGCCAGGCAATGTTTGCTGAAGCAAGCGGCTACGCACCCATCAACAAGGCAGCCAAGGCCGAAATGCCGGCCGATGTCGTCAAGTCGTTGCCGGACGCCTATGTCGACGGGCAGATCAACCTCGACATGAACTACTGGGCTGAAAACCGCGACAAGATCGCGGAGCGCTGGTACGCCTGGCAGGCCAAATAGAAGCCGACCTCACCCATGAACCGGCGGGGCGTCGCCAGGCGTCCCGCCTGAGCTGCCGGGATCGTCGCCATGTCGGGCCATTTGCTTCATCGACAGCCAATCCTCCGAAGGCCGGATGGCATCGGCGGAGCCTTGCCGGCGCTAACTCTTATCGCCCTGTTCTTCGTGGTGCCGGTCCTTGCGTTGCTGTTGCGTAGCGTGACCGAACCCGTGCCGGGCCTGTACAACTACGCAATGCTGTTTGGCGACGGCACCTATGCGCGGGTGTTCTTCAACACCTTTCTGGTCGCCACCGTCGTCACCGCGGTCACCGTCATCGTGGCGTTTCCGGTCGCCTGGATGCTGGCGATCATGCCGCCCGCCCTCGGCTCGATCGTCTTCGGCATCATCATCCTGTCGATGTGGACCAATCTGCTCACCCGCACCTATGCCTGGATGGTGCTGCTGCAACGCACCGGCGTCATCAACCGGACGCTGATGGATATCGGGCTGATCAGCGAGCCGCTGCCGCTGATCAACAACCTGACCGGCGTCACCATCGGCATGGTCTACATCATGCTGCCCTTCATGATACTGCCACTGGTCGGAACCCTGCGCGCCATTGATCCGATGACGCTGCGCGCCGCCGCTCTGTGCGGTGCGAGTCCCTTCGAGGCCTTCCGCCGCATCCTGCTGCCATTGTCGCTTCCGGGAATAGCTGCAGGCGGCCTGATGGTTTTCGTCATGTCGCTCGGCTATTTCGTGACACCGACGCTGCTCGGCGGCACTTCCAACATGATGCTCGCCGCATTGATCGCCCAGATGATCCAGTCCTTGCTCAACTGGGGGCTCGGAAGCGCGGCGGCTTTCATCCTGCTTTTGGTTACCATGGCGCTCTACGCGCTGCAGCTGCGCCTCGTCGGCGCCAAGCACATGACAGGAGGTATCTGAGATGCTGCTCGACTACGATCGGCTGGGCTGGCTGCGTGCAGCACTTCTCGGCTTCACCGGCCTGGTTGCCGCGTTTCTGCTACTGCCGGTGGTCTTCATTGTGCTTCTGTCGTTCGGATCGTCGCGGTGGCTGGCTTTTCCGCCGCTCGGCTGGACGCTGAAATGGTATGAGGAGCTCTTCGCCGATCCGGCCTGGCTCGAAGCGGCGCTGACCAGTGCGCGCATTGCTACTATGGCTGCGATCCTTGCCGTCGCCATCGGGCTCCTGGCGTCTTTCGCCCTGGTCAGGGGACAGTTTCGCGGGCGCAACGCGCTTCGCGGCCTTCTGCTGACGCCGATGGTGCTGCCGGTCGTGGTCTTCGCCATCGCCATCTACGCATTCTTCCTGCGGATCGGGCTTGGTGGCACGACGGCAGGATTCGTCATCGCACACACAGTCCTGGCACTCCCCTTCGCCATCATTCCCATCACCGCGGCACTCGAAGGGTTTGATAAATCCATCGAGGATGCGGCAATCGTCTGCGGCGCAAGCCCATTCGAAGCAAAGCTCCGGGTCACTTTGCCGGCGATCAAGATCGGGATTTTCTCGGCGGCGATCTTCGCCTTCCTCGCCTCGTGGGACGAGGTGGTGGTCGCGATTTTCATGGCCAGCCCCACCTTGCAGACCTTGCCGGTCAAGATCTGGGGCAGCCTGCGCCAGGATCTGACCCCGGTCATTGCCGCGGCCTCCAGCCTCCTCGTTTTCCTGACGCTGAGCCTGATGATCGTAACCGCACTCATTCGGCGGAAATTGTCGAAATGACCGAACTCTTCCTCTCCATTCGCGACCTGCGCAAGGCGTTCGGCAGCTTCGTCGCCGTGCACGATGTCACGATCGATATACCCAGGGGCCAATTCCTGACCTTTCTCGGCCCTTCCGGCTCTGGCAAGTCGACGACGCTCTACGCAATCGCCGGCTTTCAGCATCCGACATCCGGCGACGTTCTTTTCAAGGGCAGGTCGCTGCTGTCGGTGCCGGCGCACAAGCGCAATATCGGCATGGTGTTCCAG
>NZ_RZSX01000635.1:0-3837 GCF_004023105.1 Mesorhizobium sp. M5C.F.Ca.IN.020.32.2.1
GTTCCGGTTCGTTGCGGATCCTGAGTTCGATCGGGTCCAGGCCGAGCCGCTCGGC
This sequence comes from Mesorhizobium sp. M5C.F.Ca.IN.020.32.2.1, assembly GCF_004023105.1. NCBI lineage: Bacteria > Pseudomonadati > Pseudomonadota > Alphaproteobacteria > Hyphomicrobiales > Phyllobacteriaceae > Mesorhizobium > Mesorhizobium sp. M5C.F.Ca.IN.020.32.2.1. The sequence goes on from NZ_RZSX01000635.1 coordinate 56, forward strand.
AAGCTCATCCATGGCGCATTCGAAAGCAAGCATGCCGGGCGCTTCGCCGGGCGAGCGCATCCATTCGCCGCGGTTGATATCCAGCGGAACCAGGCGATGGCGGGTGAGACGGTTCGGCGCCGCGTAGAGCGAGCGGGCAAAAACTGCCGTTTGCTCGCAGTACTCCTCGAAGCTGGACGTTGCGGACCAGACATCGTGCGCGACCCCGGTGAGCCGCCCATCGGTGTCTGCGCCGAGACGTACCTGTTGGATCATCTCTGCGCGGTGACCGGCATTGGCGAACATCTGCTGTCGCGTCAGCGCGATCTTAACGGGACGCTGCAGGACCTGCGCTGCAAGCGCGGCCAGGATTGTATCGGAATGGGCAATCAGCTTGGAGCCGAAGCCTCCGCCGATGAACGGGCTCACGATGCGCACACGCTCGGGCGGGATGCGAAGCGTGCTGGCGATCCCCGCCCGGAAGTTCGCCAGGGTTTGCGCCGATGTATGGATCGTCAGCTCGTTGCCTGACCAGGCGGCGAGCGTCGCATGGGGCTCCATCGGATTGTGATGTTCGAAGGGGGTCCGGTAAGTAGCATCGATCTTGACCGGAGCCGCCGCAAAGGCACTCTCGAAGTCGCCGACCACACTGTCGGTCTCGAAGCCGGCGTTGGTCCGCTTCGGTGCATAGGCGTCGGCCACACGCCCCGGCAAATCGTAGAGGCCCGGCTCCTCGTCGTAGCGCACTTTGATGAGGCCCGCCGCAGCGCGTGCCGCCTCGAACGTCTCCGCAACGACCAGCGCGACCGGCTCGTCGTAGTAGCGCACCCGGTCGCTGTTGAGCGCGGGGCGGGCGCGCGTGAAGACCTCCGGTACGGTCGGCGTGACCGCCGGGCCGAAATCCGGCTGGGCCGGCGCATTGCGGTGCGTCATGACGAGCAGCACTGCCGGCGCCCGTTCGGCTTCGGCCGTGTCGATCTCGGCGATGCGCCCCTTGGCGACGGCGGCGCCGAGAATATAGCCATAGGCTGTGCCATCCAGCGCATTCTCGTAGGCGTAGGTGGCATTACCTGTCACTTTGAGCGGACCGTCGATGCGGTCGACTGGGCGCCCGATAACGCCATTGCGTGTTTCGGAAGGACGGATCTCGCTGGTCTTCGTCTCTGTCATGGTGTCACCTCATGTACTCTCGGCGGCGGCCGCGAGCGTGTGCCGCATCGTCCGTTTCGCCAGCGGGATCTTGAAATCATTGCCGCCATATCCGACGGCTCCGGCGAGCGCGGCTTCGGCCGCATCGGTAAAGGCGCCGTCGGACGCCGTCGCTCCTGCGAGCATGCGCTCCGCCTCCGTTGCGCGCCAGGGCTTCGCTGCCACGCCGCCCATGGCGATCTGAGCGCTTAGGACACGGTCGCCGCTTTTCTCGACGATTATTGCCACCGACACCAGCGCGAAGGCGTAGGAGGCACGGTCGCGCACCTTGCGGTAAACCTGCCGGCCGGGTGGCGGCGGCGGCAGGGTAACCGCGGCGATCATTTCGCCGTGGCGGAGCACGGTGTCCACATGGGGCATCGCCTCTGGCAATCGGTGGAAATCGCCGATCGGGATCGTGCGGGTCTCGCCGCCGGGTGATATGGTCTCGATCCTGGCGTCGAGCCCGGACATGGCGACCGCCATGTCGGAGGGATGCACCGCGATGCAGGCTTCGCTCGCGCCAAGTACGGCGTGCATGCGATTGAAGCCCTGAAGCGCCGCGCAGCCCGAACCCGGCTCGCGCTTGTTGCAAGGCATGTTGCGATCGTAGAAGTAGGGGCAGCGTGTGCGCTGCAGGAGATTGCCGCTGGTCGAGGCCTTGTTGCGTATCTGGCCGGACGCTCCCGCCAGCAGCGCTTGCGTGAGCATCGGGTAGCGTGACCTCACCCGCGGATCGGCGGCGAGATCGCTGTTGCGGACCTGGGCGCCGACCCGAAGCCCGCCTTCCGCCGTCTCCTCGGTTCGATCGAACGGCAGCCGGCTGATGTCGACGAGATGCGCTGGGCGCTCGATCTCGAGCTTCATCAGGTCGAGCAGATTGGTGCCGCCGCTGATGAACTTGGCGCCCGGCCGGGCCGCAACCGCGGCGGCTGCCTGCACGGCATTTGCCGCACGTTCATAAGTGAAGGATTGCATTGCTCACGCCTCCTCTGCCGCGTCGCGGATTGCAGCGACGATGTTCGGATAAGCGGCACAACGGCAGATGTTGCCGCTCATCCGCTCGCGGATCTCGGCATCGCTGAGAGCGACAGAAGCCGCCGCCACGTCGGCGCTCGCGTGGCTCGGCCAGCCGGCCCTGGCCTCGCCCAGCATACCGACTGCAGAGCAGATCTGGCCCGGCGTGCAATAGCCGCACTGGAAACCATCGCGGGCGACGAAGGCGGCCTGCACCGGATGCAGCCGGTCACCCTCGGCAAGGCCCTCGACCGTGGTGATCTCGTCGCCTTCATGCATTGCGGCAAGCGTCAGGCAGGAATTGATCCGGCGCCCGTCGACCAGCACCGTGCATGCGCCGCACTGGCCGTGGTCGCAGCCTTTCTTCGAGCCGGTGAGACCGAGATGGTTGCGCAGGGCGTCGAGCAGCGTCGTCCGCGGGTCGAGTTCGACGGCAAAATCCTTCGCGTTGATCCGCAGGGACATCGGCATCGTCGGTACCGGCGTGGGCGAGGCGGCCGCCGTGACGCTGTCGGCCGGCTCGGCGTCAACCGGTATACCGGTAGCCAGGAGCACGCCGGTCGCCACTCCGCCCTCCAGCACCATCCGACGAGTCGGCCCGCTCCTGTTGTCTGTTCTGGCCATGCATGATCTCCCAGTCGCAGTTCTGTCACTCATCGACACTGGAGGTGGGGGTGCGGCCGGCGGCTTTCTTTCAAGAAACCGGCGGCAATGTCAGGATTCCGGAGAAGAATTCACCCGATAGGCCCGAGGCGTCATGCCCCTGAGACGCCGGAACGTCGTGGTGAAGTGGCTTTGGCTTGAAAAGCCGAGCCGAAAGGCAATGCTACCGATCGACAAACCCGTTTCGCGCAGCAGCATCTCCGCTCGCCGCACGCGTTCCTCGATCACATAGGCATAGGGTGCAAGGCCGGTCGTCGCTTTGAAACGACGCGCAAAACTGTCGACGGCCATGCCCGCGACGCCTGCCAACTCGCTTAGCGAAACGCCGGAATGCATATGTGCATCGATGTAAGCCCGAACTCGACCAAGCGCCCGACGGCTGAGGCAGCCGTGACGCAGAGAAGGATGTTGATCCCGGTTCAGAATGGCCACGCGGAGGCTGACCAGGGCGACCAGATGCTCGACATAGGCAGTGTCCGGCTTGTGGCCGAGTGCCATCTCGTCGCGAAGCGAACTCAGCAGCGTGGCGATCACCGCGTCTTCCTTGTTCACCAGGATCGGCAAATCTCTGAGGCGTTCGCATCCGGGAAGCCCGATATCGGGATCGATCCATAAGGCTGAATAGGAGAGGTTTACATCGCGATAGAAGCCGAGCCGCTCCGCGCCTGCGGGGACGAAGGTGAGGGCTCCGGGACGATCCATTCCGTCGTAGAGGGATCTTGCCTCGTGCCGGATGGATGTATGGGACGTTCCGCCTTCTTCGGTCAGCACGATCAGATGATGAGGGGCTGTCCAGCGGAGTTCCGCCTCCCGGCACGCCCACCGCCGATTGTCGAATACAATCGAGGAGCTGCCCCACGACGCGGTCTGCAGGGGCTCCGATTTCTCGTCCTGGCTCCGAAACCGTCCGTTACCAAGCAACGGTCTGAATGACA
>NZ_RZSX01000636.1:0-3835 GCF_004023105.1 Mesorhizobium sp. M5C.F.Ca.IN.020.32.2.1
CAGGGGGGGTCCCTGGCGGACCAAACAACCCGCTTGGTGCGCGTGCCCTTTATCTCTATCGCAACGGGCGCGACACCCACTTCCGGATACATGGTACAAACGAGCCATGGACGATAGGCACAGCGGTATCGAACGGGTGCATCCGTTTGACAAATGACGACATCATCGACCTCTACGACCGTACTCCTTTGGGCACGACGGTGGTGGTCGTTTGATGGTGGCAGGCCTGATCTTCGTTGGATGGGTGAGCCCTGCCGGCACGTCACCGCAAAGGTGCCGCCTGCAACCGGGCGCCGACTGTGTCATTTCTGCACTAGGCGTTGGTGTAGATCGCAGCTAACTTGGCGGGGCTGCATATAATTTTTTATTTGTGGCGATTCTATAGGCTGTTCCGCCCCTGGGGAAAGGATTGCTTGATGAACAGAATGTTGATTGTAATGGTTGCCACCCTCGCCGTTACCAGCCTGAGCGGCTGCGCGAACGTGATCGGTAAAGGAAAGGGGAAGGCTCCTCCGCCGGAACCGGCTGCCGTAGAAGAGCCAGTGATTAAATAAGCACCGGCTTTCGGTGATTTGGGGAAGGGCCGCTGGGCCCTTCCCCATCGATATGCAGGGGCCAAGGCCGGATTCGCAGCCTGCCTGCGGTTGGCGGGCATAGGCTGGCACTAGGTCTGCGGTCCTCGGAGTTGTGGATGAGATGACGCTTGTAAGTGGCCGTTCAACAATTGTGGCCCTGCTCGCACTTGTCGCGGCGTCATGTCAGTCGCAGGACAACAAGCCCCTGCCGACTTTTGTGTCCAATGATCGGGCACTGAAAACCGCGGCGATGCCGGCGCGCGCGGCCCAGCGGCATTTCATCGAGTTCCGCTCCCGATACGCCCTTACCTACGGCCATTCCTACGTGATTTTTGGACAATTGAACCAGGCGGGACGGATGGTCAACCCCGAAGTCGCGGGGCTCGCTCCGAAGTCCGATGATCCCAATGTCTATGTTCTCGGCCATTTGGCGCCCGTGCCAGCCTCGACCGGGTGGACGGACGGCGACCTGGAAGATGCCTACCGGTCGGCAAGCTGGCGAGTTTTACTTACCGAAGCCGAATATAGGAAAGTCGTCGCGAGCATACGAAAGTTGCAGGCCAGTTCTCCGCTTTGGCACGCCTCGCTCTACAACTGCAACGCATTCGTAGCGGACATCGCCAGATCCATGGGGTATAAGACCCCCGGTACCTGGCTCCGGCCGCAACAATTCATAACCAAGCTTCGGGAGATGAACGGGGGTTGAAATGCGATTGGCAAAACCGCTTTCGCGTCTCATTGCCCGGTTAAGTCCGAAAGGAACGCGCTCTGAATGTCAATCGGTCGACAATTCGGACGGTGACATCGTTGCGACAGCTTGTCGTGGTCCCAGATCGAGAAAAGGCTCCGGTGACCTGAAGTGACCATTGCTGTAGCCTCACTTGGCGAGATCATATGGGTGATCGGCATCGTTGCTTGGTACGTGATCCGGTATCCCTTCGAGCGCCGGGCAAGGCGCGTTCGAATTGTAGCTGGCGGCCGCTCAAGTTCCGACACTGTCGGGCTTGCATCGGCTCTCCTTGGCCTCGCGATCCTGCCTGGCTTCTATGTCGCCACCGGCATCCCCGCAGCGGCTGACCATCTGGCCAGCGCGTGGTCCGTGGCGCTCGGAACCATCATCTTCTGCTCTGCGCTGTGGATTTTTCGTGTATCCCACAGGGAACTTGGCCGTAACTGGTCGATTACGCTCGAGATTCGCGAACGGCATGAACTGGTCAGCGCCGGGCCATATGCCTTGGTCCGTCACCCGATGTACACCTCGTTCCTGCTTATGGGGCTCGGCCAGGCCTTTCTGCTGCCGAACTGGGTTGCGGGCATATCCGGTTTGATCGGTTTCGCAGTGCTTTTCCTGCTGAGAGTGGATAAGGAAGAGCGTATGATGCTGGAGAATTTCGGCTCGCAATACCGTGCCTATATGGAAAAGACCAAGCGAATAGTCCCTTATCTTTACTAGAGGTCTTTTGATGCGAGGCCGAGCCCTCAAGCTTTCGGCGCCCCGGCGCCTTGTTGGCGATCTGATGAGGTTTTCGATCGGCGTGCCACGGGTCGCGGTGCAGCGTCAGATGAACCTCGGCCCACTCGTAAGGGCCAGAATGGTGCAGCAGACCAGGCCCTCATGGACCGCGATCTTCCTGAAGGGATACGCGCTTCTCGCCCAAGAGGTGCCGGAGCTGCGACGCGCCTATGTCAAGTTGCCCTGGCCGCAGCTTTACGAGTATCCGGCAAGCGTAGCCTCGATTGCCCACGAGCGCGAATATAATGGCGAGCCGGCCGTTCTGCTGAGCTGCATCAAGTGCCCGGAGCGCTACTCTATCACGCAACTTGAGGAATCCATCCACGCGGCTCGATCACGGCCGATCCTGGAGGTCCCGGAGTTCCGGCGTGCCTTGCGGATGGCAGGTGCGCCCGCGCCAGTCAGGTGGCTGCTTATGTGGCTAGGGTTGAACATCGGCCGGCAAAGGGCAAATTACTTCGGTACCTTCCAACTGTCCGTCTATTCTGGTCTCGGTGCGGAATCACTCAACCCGCTGACACCATTGACCACGCTTCTAAACTACGGCCCGATCGAAAAAGACGGTTCGGTGAATGTCCGCATCCACTACGATCACCGGGTCATGGATGGAGCGAACGTCGCACGAGCACTGGAGAGATTCGAAAAGATTCTGAACGGCTCTGTCGCCAATGAAGTGATGCTGCTCGGTCAAAATGTTGCCGCTCCTGCAAGACAGAGGAACGCAACATGATTTCGCACCGTGAATTCCGGCCAGCCGTCGTCGTGATTGGCGGCTCGGGTGGAATTGGCCGGGCAATTGCGAGCGTCGCTGCACGGGAGCGCGGTGCGGTTGTGCTGGTTGCCCGCTCGCCCGAGGGTTTGGCCGCCGCGGCGTCCGAAGTTCGGAAGGGAGGTGGCGAGGCATTCACGCTCGAGTTGGATCTCGTGGCAGGCGATGCGCCAACGCGCCTGGAGGGCTTTCTGTCCGCACACGGCCTGGTCTGTGATGTCCTGGTCAACAGCGCCGGCTATGGCCTGAGGGGCGCGGCGACGGCGCTGCCTATTGATGGTCAACTCGGCATCATCGATCTCAACATACATTCCCTCACAGAACTGACCCTCCATTTTCTGCCGGGAATGGTGGCGCGCCGACGGGGTGGGGTGCTCAATCTCAGTTCCGTCGCCGGGTTCGTTCCCGGGCCTTATATGGCTCTGTACTTCGCTAGCAAAGGTTTCGTGCGCTTCTTCTCAGAGGCGCTTCATCAGGAGTTGCGCCGAACCGGCGTGACGGTCACATGCGTGGCACCGGGCCCGGTGTCGACGGAGTTTCTCGCAAGGTCAGGCGCCTATCAGACGGTGCTCTTCAACATCTTGCCCAAGGTGGATCCGGAGTATGTGGCCGAATGTGCGTGGCGAGGGTTCAAATCCGGTCGTCGTCTCGTCGTACCGGGAATCTCGGCCAAGTTGGCTGCCCTTGCGGCGGCGCTCCTGCCTTCCGCAGCGATGCTGCCCCTGGTCGGCCGGCTGCAACGTGGCGGCAATGATCCATGTCCTTGCGGCTCAGGTATGAAGTTCAAGAAATGCTGCGGTACCCGCCAGATTCAGCTTCGCCGCGGGCCTCGAGGAATTATCCCCTGACCATCCTGGGCATCATCCGCCGCCCGCAGTGGCGGGGCGCCGGCTGAAGATCAAATATGTCACGCAGGCCAAGACTCGCCCGCCAGGCTTCGCCGTGTCCTGCTCACGGCCGGACGCGATGCCGCAATCT
>NZ_RZSX01000637.1:0-3834 GCF_004023105.1 Mesorhizobium sp. M5C.F.Ca.IN.020.32.2.1
GGCAGCGGCCGTGCAGGCCAGCCGAAATCGGATCGATTGGTGGCCAGATCGCCTTGTCGTCGCTCATTGCGATACCTTAGTGCCCTTCGCCCCAAAAGATAAGGCGGCCACGTCGCCGCAGCCGCCTCGTCGATTTCGTCAAGAAGATGTCAGTGGCCTTCAATGACCGCGCCGCTCGAGGCCCAGACATAGATCGACGCGAACAGGAACAACCAGACCACGTCGACGAAGTGCCAGTACCACGCGGCCGCCTCGAAGCCGAAATGCTGCTTGGGCGTGAAATCGCCCTTGATCGCACGGACCAGGCAGACCAGCAGGAAGATCGTGCCGATGATGACATGGAAGCCGTGGAAGCCGGTCGCCATGAAGAAAGTAGCGCCGTAGATCGAATCCCTGAAGCCGAACGGGGCGTGAATGTACTCGTAAGCCTGCACCATGGTGAACAGCATGCCGAGACCGACGGTCAGCACCAGGCCGTTGATCAGCCCCTTGCGGTCGCCATGAATGAGCGCGTGGTGCGCCCAGGTCACCGTAGTGCCCGACAAAAGCAGGATGACGGTGTTGTAGAGCGGCAGGTGGAAGGGGTCGAGAACCTCGAGACCCTTCGGCGGCCATACACCGCCGGTGAAGGCGGCGCGGGCGTATTGCTGTGCCTCGCCGGGAAACAGGCTGGCGTCGAAGAAAGCCCAGAACCAGGCGACGAAGAACATCACCTCGGAAGCGATGAACATGATCATGCCGTAGCGTAGATGCAGCGACACGACACGCGTGTGGTGGCCTTCATGCGCTTCCTTGATGGTATCCGACCACCAGGCGTACATCGTGTAGATAACGATCAAAAGGCCGATGAAGAACAGCCACGGATTGGCGATGTTGAAGCCGAAGATCGGGAAATCGCCGCCCTTGAGATACTGCATGTAACAGACGCCGCCGATCGCGGTGACCAGCGCGCCGACCGAGCCAAGGAACGGCCACGGGCTCGGGTCGACGAGATGGTAGTCATGTTGTGGTTTTGCGTGCGCGTCTGCCATATCAACCCCCGAGGCTTCGTTCGGTATGTGAAACTTTGTTGCTTGTGCCTTCGGCCGGCGCCGACGACGCGACCGGTTTGTTCTTCTCGTTCCTCTCGACCGGGAACATCGTGTAGGACAGGGTAATCGTCTTCAGGTCCTTCAGTTCCGGCGCATTGACGATGTCGGGATCTACATAGAACACGACCGGCATGTCCAGCGTCTCGCCAGGCTTCAACGTCGTGTCGGTAAAGCAGAAACACTCGACCTTGTTGAAGTAAGATCCCGCCAGTTCCGGCTGCACGTTGAAGGTCGCGCGGCCGGTAGTCGCCCGGACGAACTTGTTGGTCGCGCTATAATGCGCCTGCGCCGTCTCGCCTATCTTGATGGTGATCGAGCGGTCGACTGGCTCAAACTGCCATGGCACGCCGACTGTGTTGGCGTCGAAGCGGATGGTGATATCGCGATCGAGTACGCGGTCGGCATATTGCTGCGTTGCGCGTTTCACGGTGCCGCCGTAACCGGTCGCCTGGCAGAACATCGCGTAGAGCGGCACCGCAGCATAGGCCATGCCGATCATGCCGCCGAAAAAGGCGATGCAGACGCCGGCGACGATGCGGTTGGTGTTCCGCTTTTGAGGATGGGTCACTGTTTTGCGGTTCATCTTGAGCCTCACATCGTTCCGGTGAGGTTGTGACCGAACTTCACGACGGTCGCGATATAGAAGATGACGACAAGCACCGCCAGCGCCAGGCCGATGGCTACCGAACGGTTGCGCCGGGCCTTCTGCTGGCGCTCGGTGAGCGTGACGAGTTCAAGTTTCTTATCGGCCATGGTCATGCTCCGCCCATGGCCAGCAAGCGCGCGACAACGCAGTCGGCAAGGTAGATGGCGAAGATGGCGAAGAGGTAGAGCAGTGAGTAGCCGAACAATGCCTTGGCCGGCTTCATCACATGGTCGTCGTCCGCCATCTGCAGCACCTTCCACGCATACCAGACAAAGCCGGCACCGAGCAGCACCGCAAAGACCCCATAGGCGGGCGTGGTGAAACCGAGCGCCCATGGCAGCACGCCAACCGGCGCGAGGATCAGCGCGTAGGCAAAGATCTGGCGTCGGGTCGAAGCCTGGCCGGCGACATTCGGCATCATCGGGATGCCGGCCCTGGCATAGTCCTCGGACTTGAAGAGAGCGAGCGCCCAGAAATGCGGCGGCGTCCACAGGAAGATGATCAGGAACAAGACGGCGCTTTCCAGGCTGACCGTTCCGGTCACCGCGGCCCAGCCGATCACCGGCGGAATCGCGCCGGCAGCACCGCCGATGACAATGTTCTGCGGCGTCCAGCGCTTCAGCCACATCGTGTAGACGACTGCATAGAAGAAGATGGTGAAGGCCAGCAGCGTCGCCGACAGCCAGTTAACAAGCACGCCGAGCGTCATCACCGACAGCACCGACAGCACCAGACCGAAACTCAACGCCTCGCCCGGCCGGATGCGGCCGGCCGGCACAGGACGGCCGGCGGTCCTGGTCATCACCGCATCGATATCGGCGTCATACCACATGTTGAGCGCGCCGGACGCACCAGCACCAATGGCAATAGCCAGGATGGCGATCACCGCCAGCAGCGGGTTGATGCTCACGGGGGCCGCGACCAAACCGACAAAGGCGGTGAACACCACCAGCGACATGACACGCGGCTTCAACAGGGCGAAGAAATCGCCCGCCGTTGCTTCCGACATGCGAAAGCCCGGTTCGTCAGTCAATGTGTCGTCGACAAGGGCCATGCGTACTTAGTCCATCATTCCGTTGGCCAAAACCGCCGGGCGGACCGGCGGTTCCGTATTCGCCCAGGCAGCCGCCTATTTGATCTTCGGCAGTTGTTCCCACTGGTGGAAGGGCGGCGGCGAAGGCAGCTGCCATTCGAGCGTCGTTGCACCCTCGCCCCATGGATTGGCGCCAGCTACCCGCTTCTTCTGGAACGCCTCGAACACGCCGTAGAGGAAGATGACCACGCCGACGGCGGAAATATACGAGCCGTAGGACGACACCATGTTCCAGCCGGCAAACGCATCCGGGTAGTCGATATAGCGGCGCGGCATGCCGGACAGGCCGAGGAAATGCTGCGGGAAGAAGACGAGGTTGACGCCGACGAAGGTGATCCAGAAGTGGGTGTTGGCGATGACAGGCGAATACATGTAGCCGGTCATCTTCGGGAACCAATAGTACCAGCCGGCGAAGATGGCAAAGACCGCGCCCAGCGACAGCACATAATGGAAATGCGCGACCACGTAGTAGGTGTCATGCAGCGGGCGGTCGAGACCGGCATTGGCAAGCTGGACGCCGGTAACGCCGCCGACAGTGAACAGGAAGATGAACCCAATCGCCCATAGCATCGGGGTTTTGAGCGAAATCGACCCGCCCCACATGGTGGCGATCCACGAGAATATCTTCACCCCCGTCGGCACCGCGATAACCATGGTGGCGAAGACGAAATAGCGCTGCGTGTCGAGCGACAGGCCGGTCGTGTACATGTGATGCGCCCAGACGATGAAGCCGACCGCACCGATCGCGACCATGGCATAGGCCATGCCGAGATAGCCGAAGATGGGCTTCTTCGAGAAAGTCGAGACGATGTGGCTGACGATGCCGAAGCCCGGCAGGATCAGGATGTAGACTTCCGGATGCCCGAAGAACCAGAACAGGTGCTGGAACAGGATCGGGTCGCCGCCGCCATCCGGCGCGAAGAAGGTGGTGCCGAAGTTGCGATCGGTCAAAAGCATGGTGATGCCGCCGGCCAGAACCGGAAGCGACAACAGCAGCAGCTGTC
>NZ_RZSX01000638.1:0-3833 GCF_004023105.1 Mesorhizobium sp. M5C.F.Ca.IN.020.32.2.1
GTTACATTCCTGTTCAAGACTTCGGAGCGCTTTCGGTCCGGCCGGTTCAGATTAGTCTTTACTTTATGCTGCATGCCAGCGATTCCGGAAACTGGCATGGCTGACCTAGCGCCGTGAATGCGACACGGTCCACTTGCATGATGAGTTTTCGACCCGGATCCGAAAACGGTCCCATCCAGTTCTTCAGCGTGTCGCTGCCCCACAGGCTGAAGAATATCTTTTGCGCATGAGTGGGCAGCTTTGCCGGATCTTTGATCGTGTTCACCAGTTGGCCGTTGACGTACCAGCGCAGCCTGTCCTTCTCCCAGACGAAGGCGTAGTCGTTAAAAACCTTGTCGGTACCGCCAGCTACATCCACCAATTTCTCGTTCTTGCCCTTGCCGGCTATGTAGGCGTTGACCTGCACCTTGGAGGTGTCCTTCGTCAGCACCTCGAAGTCGATTTCGTCATGCGGCTGCTTGTCAGTGGGGCCGATGTAGGTGAAGAAGGCGGCATTGATGCCGGAGCCCGCATCGGTTTTCATCCGCGCCTCATAGGTGCCATAGCCGAAGCGCTGCTTGGTCTGGACCTCGCCGCAGGCAAAGTCGCGATCCTTTAGCTTCCGCTTTTCGAAACCGAGCGTCAGCATGCCGTCGGAAAGCCGGACCTGGCTTTTGGACCAGGTGCAGTTCTGGTGCTTGCCGTTCGTCCAGCCGTCGGCAATGTACCAACGCGCACGATCGAAGCTGGTGAAATCATCGACGAACGATGGCGCTGTCGGGATGTCCTGCGAATGGGAAGGGGTCGGGCCTGCAACCAGGCTGCCGAGTGCAAACAGCAGAAACGCGCCGCCCGAACATAGCTGCCTCAGGTTCCCTTGCCTGATCGAGCGCGTGAACGGCCTGCCGCCGGTTGCTGGGGTGGACGTGCTTATCGGATCCGCGTTCATACCAAACTCACCTTTGTGCTGCGCCCCAACCCAAAGTCGACGTTCAAACCATGACGAAACGAGCTGACCTTGACCTTCTGCCAGTACCTTCCTTGTGCTTGCCTTAACTTGCCCAGTGACACCAAACCTCCTGCCTGTGGGCCCATCCAGGGATCTTGAAGTTCACTCCGTGCCGGCGGCCGGCTTGGCGAAATCTGCCTTCGAGCTACGCTGGGCGCTTTCGTCGAAGATTGCATCCAGCGAATGACGGAGATCTTTCATCAATTCGTTCTGGCGCGCGAGCGCCGCGATGCGCCGCTCGTAGTTCAGGATCGACTTCGTCAGCTCGCTGACCTCGGAGGATCTGCTGGAGGAGGCCGCCCCATTCTCCATCGCCTCGACCAGGAAGGCCGCGTTGGTGGCCTTTGTCCGGTAGCGATTCTCAAGGCCGTTTTTCTCCGCCTCGACCTCGGCTGCGATTTGGTCAAGCAGCTTTGCCAGGCGGTCAAGGCGCGAGATGTCGGTCTGCCTGTCTCGGGCCGGATCCCTTGATCTGAAGCCAAATATCGAGGCCATGCGCTCAGTTTCCTGTCATAACCGGCCTAAGGCTATCCCTGTGCCCGTCCGGGCCAAAAAAGTCTTGTCGCATCGTCCAACTCCTCTGACAGGGGGACATTTTCGGGCCGATTCAAACAGCCAATCAAAATTGCTGCACCGCAACATACATGCCATCCCCAAAGCGAGTAGGCAACCACCTAGTGCGGCGAATCGGAAATTCGCATCACTTTGAGGCAGGGTAAGGACCTGTTGACATGATCGGCATGGCGCCGGTTGCGGACCAGCTCAAGTCTCGCCGACCGGGCTGGTTGCGGCCATGAGAAATCGCAGCGGCGGCACAGGCTGCTTCGAGGCAAAGCCGGCGCGGCGAAACAGCGCATCCAGTTTGTCGGCGGCCACGCCGCGAAGGATGGGGATGAGGTTGGATTGGCTGGCCAGGGCGTAGGCCGCGGCCGATGTCAGCCCCTGCTCGTTCTTCACGTCGAGGAAGTTTCGCAACCGATATTTGTCGCGTACCTGCCGTTCGTGCCTTCTGAGCACGGCCTTAGAGCCTTCTGGCAAACTATCGATCGCCAGCAGCGCCAGATCTGCGTCGGCCAGACGCTTGAGGTCCTGCGTCTTGTGCTGGCCGCTCAGCGAGTCCGCGCGAACGATCGCGCCATAGCCGCAGGACCTGATGACCTTGAAGCGCGCCCCGCAAGCGACCGCGCGCGCGTAGAGTTCATAGTCTTCGCCCAGCCGCAGGTTTTCGTCATAGCGCAGTCCATGTCGGTCAAGAAAAGCGCGACTGATCACCGGTTTGAGGAAACCCAACTCACCTCTCTGCACACGGCGACTGGAGATGTTGCCTTCGATGAAACGCTCGAAATCGAGGAATTCCGGATCGGCCGAAAACCGCGGAGCGGTGATTTTCGAGACGTCGGTCGCCGCATCGTCCCTGATCATCATGATGTTGTCCGCAGCGAAATCCCAATCGGCGCTGGCGAACAACTCGCGAAATCTGCCCTCGAGAAAAAAATCGTCGGCGTCCAGAATGCTGATGAACGGCGATCTGGAGCTGGCGATCGCGGCGTTGCGGGCGAAGGAGGGACCGCCGTTGACGTCGAGCCGGATGACGGAAAGCCTGCCGCTGCCACCGTCGGCCGCCCGAGCGACTTTCGCGGTATCGTCAGTGGAGGCGTCATCGACGACGACGACTTCGGCCACCTCCGGCTCGCGCAATGCCGACGCGATGGCCACTGGAATTGTCCGCGCCGCGTTGCGGGCGGCGATGATCACGCAGACCTGGGGTTCTGTCATCCATTCGTTTCTCGACTGCACAGGTAGCTCCGAACTTCTCGCCGCCCCCGGCTTGATGTCCATGCAGCTCTCGTTCTCACTGCCTGTCCGGCTGTTCGAAAACATCAGCCGGCGCTTATGCTGCAATTGCGAAGCAAAGCATCGTTAAAATCATTCGCTCCGTCCAGTCTTTCCTTTCGGTGTCGTCATGGCGCAATCGATGGGCGGTGAAATACCCGCATAGACGGACTGCTTCGCAAACCGTCCCTGCTCATCATGGATGGGACCGTCAGCGCACTCGAATCGCTGATCACCAGGTCGATCGACAGAGTTTACGCAAATTAGAGCTGAGTCACAGGATCCGAGGCTGAATGAAAAATCCGGAGGCCGGTTGCCCAGGATGCTGTCGGCGAGCAGTCCGCCAGCGTCCGGCCGACGCTTTCTGTCGTCAGGTCAGTGCAGGCTTCTCCTGGCACTGAACTTCTCGCCGTCGGCCACTTCGGTCGAACTCAGCTTTCGTTCGGCATCACGAATCTTATCAGCCGACGTCGGGGAATTTCTGACAACCATGACGAAAACCAGCAGAACGTAGCCCAGCTGGATGACAATGGCGCAGGCTACAGCGCGAAAAAGCGTCGTGTCTAGCGAAGCACCGTCGAAACAAGACCATGCGACCACGATCGCCAGAGCGAAAATCATGCCGACAATGAATTTTGGTAGCGACATACCCGACAGCCCGTCAACCTGCTCGGGCAAAAATCGATGATCGACCCACCCCGAGCCTCCCTTCGCCATGCGAGCTTGTTGAGGCCGCTCGCTTTCTTTGGCCGGTTGCTTCCGGCCTTCCCACGCTGTCCATACTCTGACAGAAACAATTTGCAACTCTATTAAGGTGTGCAATATCGGGCAAGGCCAACCGCAAATTATTTTGGATAAGTTCGCGGGATCGACTCTGCCATGTTGCGATGCACACATCGGCATCACGACCAATCACCCGGTAGGGACCCACTTCAGTAGGAGCCACAATATTAATCAGTACTTTACTTTATAACCTCTCTATATTTCACCAAACTAAAGGACGATAATGCTC
>NZ_RZSX01000639.1:0-3818 GCF_004023105.1 Mesorhizobium sp. M5C.F.Ca.IN.020.32.2.1
GCATCGCACAGCATGCCGGTGGTGCGCGGCGCGTCCTTCAGCTCGTCCAGCAGCGCACGCCGGCGCGGATGCGCCAGCGCCTTGAAAACATTGTCATCCTGCGCTTTGCTTGACATGTTATATTTTTATAACATAATACCGACCCAATCAAGGAAGGAGCTGTGGATATGTCTCTTGGATTCAGGGTTTCGGGCCGCATCGGCAAACCGGTCGCCGAAGTCTTCGACGCGGTCGTCAATCCGAAGAAGCTCAGCGGCTATTTCACCACCATCGGCGGCGCCAGCGCCCCGCTGGTGGCCGGCGCCAAGGTCGTCTGGTGGGGCAAGGTCCCGGTCGAGGTCGACGAGGTGGAGAAAAACAACCGCATCGTGCTGCGCTGGGATGCCACCGACGCCGACGGCAAGCCGGCTTACAAGACGCGCATCGAGATGAATTTCGAGCCGCTGGACGACGGCGGCACCTTCGTCACCATCGCCGAGGCCGGCTGGCACGAGGACGCGGTCGGCCTGAAGAAGTCCTACCTCAATTGCGAGGGCTGGTCGCAGATGCTGGCCTGCATGAAGGCCTATGTCGAATACGGGATCAATTTGCGCGACGGCTATTACCGCAGCGAGATGAAGGGCGAACCGGCCAGTGAAGACAATATCTGAGAAGACGGAGGGAAGAATGACTGCGAAGATCACCGGCGGCATCAACATCGCCATGAAAGTGCCGCCCCACCAATATCAGGACACGATCGCCTTCTACCGCGATGTTGTCGGCCTGAAACCGTTCACGGCCAAGGCGCCGGCCGTTGGTTTCGAACTCGGCCCCAATCGCCTGTGGATCGACGAAGCGCCGATGCTGAGCCAGGCCGAGGTCTGGCTGGAGCTGTTCACCGATGATTTTCCGGCCGCAGCCGATCATCTCGCCAAGGCCGGCGTCGTGCGCTGCGACGCCATCGAGGCGCTCGGCGAAGATTTCCGCGGCGGCTGGATCACCAATCCGGCCAATATTATCCACCTGGTGCGCGAACCCGACGCCTGGTGACCCCGACGCCTGGCGACAGGGGCGGCATCGACTTGAGAAGGAGGACGACATGGAAATCCGAGAGACACCTACCGCCGAAGCCGGCATGCTGATCCGGCGGCCGGTCGCAGAAGTGTTCGAAGCCATCGTCGATCCGGCGATCACCCGGAAATTCTGGTTCACTCATGGCAGCGACAGACTCGACAGCGGCAAGGAGGTTCGCTGGGAATGGCGCATGTACGACGTCTCGGCGCCGGTCACGGTCAGCGAGATCGTCAGGAACGAAAAGATCGTCATACAATGGAGCGATCCGCCGACCACGGTGGTCTGGACTTTTACCGAGATGCCGGGCGGCACGACCTTTGTCGAGGTTCGCAATTTCGGTTTTGCCGGCAGCCCCGATGAACAGGTCAAGCAGGCGATCGGCTCGACCGATGGCTTCGCGCTCGTGCTCGCCGGCGCCAAGGCGTGGCTGGAGCAAGGGCTGACGCTTGGCCTGATCGGCGACCGTCATCCGAAGGGTGTTCCGGCGACTTAGAACGCACCGGCTTCGCCAGACCGGCGCGCCAACCTTAGTGCCCGCCGGCCTTTGCCTTTCTGCGACGTCGCGCCAGCATGTTGAGGCCCTCGACAAGGGCGGAAAAACCCATGGCGGCGTAGATGTAGCCCTTCGGCACATGGAAGCCCATGCCGTCGGCGATCAGCGTCATGCCGATCATCAGCAGAAAACTCAGCGCCAGCATGACGATGCTCGGGTTCTTGGCGATGAAGTTGGCGAGCGGCCCGGCCGCCAGCATCATCACGGTGACTGCCACGATAACGGCGATGTACATGATGGCGATCTCGTCGGTCATGCCGACCGCAGTGATGATCGAATCGATCGAGAAGACGAGGTCGAGCAGCAGGATCTGGAAGATGGCGCCGGCCATCGAAAGCTGCAGCGTCTCGCCCATCATCGTGTCCTGGTGATCCTCGAGATCGACCGTGTGGTGTATCTCCTTGGTCGCTTTCCAGACGAGGAATAGGCCGCCGGCGATCAGGATCAGATCGCGCCAGGAAAAGCCATGGCCGAAAGCGGTGAATACCGGCGCCGTCAACTGGACGATGATCGAGATGGTGGCAAGCAGCACCAGCCGCATGATCAGCGCGGCGGAAATGCCGAGCCGCCGGGCGCGGGCCCTTTGTGCCTCCGGCAATTTGTTGGTCAGGATCGAGATGAAGATCAGATTGTCGATGCCGAGCACAACCTCCAGCACGATCAGCGTCAGCAACGCGACCCACGCGGTCGGATCGGAGACAAAGGCGAAATGCGGCGCCAGGAATTCGATGAGCTGCATGGAGGTCGTCCCCTCTTACGATCTAGAGCAGTGTCGCCGGCAGTTAGGTATCGCAGGCGTTGATATCAATGTCACGACCAGAAAGATGGCGCGGTTTCCTCGAGCCGCGGTCCGCGGCGAAACGGCGCAATCCGCTCGGTCAGGCCGCTGCGATCCGAAATGTCGACACCGACGCCGCACAATGTCGCCGGGCCGGTCGCCGCCTCGAAGCGTCCTTTCGGCACCTTCGACAGAAACCGGTTGAGCGGCTCCTCCTTGTCCATGCCGAGCGAGGAATCATAGTCGCCGCACATGCCGGCGTCGGAGATATAACCGGTGCCGCCTTTGAGGATGTGGTGGTCGCCGGTCGGCTGGTGCGTGTGGGTGCCGACGACGAGACTAGCGCGGCCGTCGACGAAATGCGCAAAGCACATTTTTTCGGAGGTCGCCTCGGCATGGAAATCGATGACCACCGCATCGGCCTGCTCGCCGAGCGGGCAGGCGGCAAGCTCGCGCTCACCGGCCTGGAACGGATCGTCGAGTTCGGGATGCATGAACACCCGGCCCATGATGTTGGCGACCAGAACGCGCGCGCCATTCCTGGCAATGTAGACGCCGGAGCCGCGCCCCGGCGTGCCCTTGGGGAAATTGGACGGGCGCAGGAACCGCTCCTCGCGCGGGGCGAAAACCAGCGCGTCGCGCTGGTCCCAGACATGGTTCCCGGTGGTGACGACATCGGCACCCGCCGAGATCGTCTCGCGAAAGATCTCTTCGGTGATGCCGAAACCGCCGGCGGCGTTCTCACCATTGACGATGACGAAGTCGAGTTTGAAATCCGAGATCAGGCCGGGCAGTTGTTCCCACACCGCCGTGCGTCCCGTCTTGCCGACCATATCGCCGAGGAAGAGAAGTCTCATATAAGAATGATCCCGAACCGAAGGTCAGCGAACCAAAAAGCTGCATGACTTTCGGAAAAGACCATGCGTCCAGGAACTTATCTACAATTTCGGCGCGAACCGGCGCAACCCGTTCTCGGTGAGTATTTCCGAGATGATCACGTCATGCGGCTCGTCCGGCACCAGCGCCACCTCCTGGCAGTCGAAAGCAATGCCGATCAGTCGCGGCGGTTGCCCCTTGTCGACCAGCCGCGCGATCGCGCGGTCGTAATAACCGGCGCCGTAGCCAATCCGGTGGCCGCGCGCGTCGAAAGCCGCGAGCGGCACGAGCATCACCTGGGGATCGAGCACCTCCGCCTCCTCATGTGGTCCGACGGTGCCGAACCCCATGTCGACCATCGGTGCGCCACGCACCAGTTCGCGAAAGACGATGGTGGTCTTGTCGAGAATTGCCGGCAGGCAAAGCCTTGCTCCCTTTTCGCGCAAGGCGAACATCAGCGGCCGGATATCGACTTCCGAGCGCATCGGCCAGAAGCCGGAGACGATCTGGCCAGGCTCTATCGCAATGCTGTCCCGCGCCGTCTCGGCCATTTCGAGC
>NZ_RZSX01000063.1:0-13048 GCF_004023105.1 Mesorhizobium sp. M5C.F.Ca.IN.020.32.2.1
TAGTGGAACGAGGCCGTCGCCTGCCCGACCTCCTCGCAATAGCCCAGCGTCTTTCGGGTGTTGTGATGCTGCAGCGAAAGCGTTGCCTCGGCGTTGAGGGCCTTCTTCACCTCGTTGATCTTCGTGCCCCCGTCATACATGCGGTATTCACCGTCCGAAGGCGTATCGAACTGGTCAGAGGCATCCTGGATGAATGTGTAGGACACGCCCATTACATCGAGCAGGCGCTTGAGCTCCCGGTTGTTGCCGACGCAGAAGCCGTCGAAGCCCGGAATGATGTTGATGGCTCCTTCGACTTGCGTACGCTCCTGGCCTTTCCAGAAGTGCTCCAAAATGCCTTTGACCATGTTGTCATAGCCGTCGACATGACTGCCAACGAAGGCCGGCGTGTGGGCAAAGGGCACGTCGAAGTCGCGCGGGACTGAATCTTCGTCCTTGGCGTTCTGGATGAAGCTGTGCAGGTCGTCGCCAATGACCTCTGCCATACAGGTCGTCGACACGGCAATCATCTTCGGGTCGTAGAGCTGGTAGGTGTTGGCGAGCCCGTCGACCATGTTCTTCAGGCCGCCAAACACCGCCGCATCCTCGGTCATTGAGGAGGAGACCGCCGCGGCAGGCTCCTTGAAATGGCGCGACAGGTGCGAGCGGTAATAGGCGACGCAACCTTGGCTGCCGTGGACGAAGGACATGGTTCGTTCGAAGCCGGCGGCAGCGAATACCGCACCCAGCGGCTGGCAGGCCTTGGCCGGGTTCACGACAAGCGCTTTGCGGGCGAGGTTCTTTTCGCGGTATTCCCACGTCTGGGTGAAATCGCGCTGATCGGAAACGATCTCATCGGGGTGCGGACATTCGAAGTTTAGCTTCTTCTCAGCGAGCATCTTTCTGTATTCCGGCTCGCGGAACAGGGGAGCGTGATCGAGAATTTTTTCAGCCGACTGCGGCATGATGATTACCTCTTTTGCATCTGGCTGCGCGGTACGGCAGCTCAGGACGTCAAGACGTTCCAGGCTCCGGCGGATCAGAGGCCGCGGGAGTTCACCGTCTCAGTGGGAGACTGGGGCTAAAGCAGATGTTTATTCGGCAGCCATCGCCCGCTCATCGCCCCGGCTTCTTTTCCAAGGCGCGTGGAATAGGTCCCAGACCGGGTTGTTGATGGCGAGATCCACATCACGTGCGAAAATGGCAAAGCCATCGTAGCCGTGATACGGGCCTGAATAATCCCAGGAATGCATCTGGCGGAACGGTATGCCCATCTTCTGCACCGGGTATTTTTCTTTGATTCCCGAGCCGACCAGATTTGGGCGAATCCCTTCGATGAATTTCTCCAACTCATAGCCGGTCACGTCATCATAGATCAGCGTGCCGTTCTTCACGTAGTGGCCGGTGCGCTGATAGTCGTCGCTGTGGGCGAATTCATAGCCGGTGCCCACGATGACCATGCCGAGGTCCTCGTAGGCCGTGACGACGTGGCGGGGGCGCAGGCCGCCGACATAGAGCATCACGGTATTTCCTTCCAGGCGCGACAGGTACTTGGCGATGACCGTATCAACAAGCGGCCTGTACTTGGCAATGACCTTTTCGGTCTTCTCCTCGATTTCCGGCCCAAAATGCTTGGCTATGTTGCGCAGAGAGGCTTCGATCTGGGAGGGACCGAAGAAATTGTACTCCATCCAAGCGACGCCATACTTTTCCTCCATATGCCGACAGATGTAGTTCATCGACCGGTAGCAGTGGATAAGATTGAGCTTAGCCTTCGGGGCGCGCTCGATCTCTGCGAGTGTGGCGTCACCCGACCAGTTGCCGACCACGCGCAGCCCTATCTCCTCAAGCAGTATGCGCGAGGCCCAGGCATCGCCGCCGATATTGTAGTCGCCGATGACGTTGACGTCGTAGGGGCCGGCCTCGAACTTGACATCCTTTTTGTCGAAGACCCAATCCCGGATCGCATCATTGGCGATGTGGTGGCCAAGCGACTGCGAGACGCCGCGGAAACCCTCGCAGCGTACCGGCACGATCGTCTTGTCATACTCCTTGGTCTTTTTGCGAGAAACCGCCTCGGTGTCATCGCCAATCAGGCCGATAGGGCATTCGGATTGCACGGTGATGCCGTTGTTGAGCGGAAACAAGACTTCAATCTCGTCAATGATCTGTTCCAGCTTCTTGTCGCCGCCGAAGACGATGTCCTTCTCCTGGAAATCGGAGGTGAACTGCATTGTCCCGAACGTGTCGACGCCCGTCGTACCGACGTAGTAGTTGCGGCGCTGCGACCAAGAGTATTGGCCGCAGCCGACCGGGCCGTGCGAGATATGGACCATATCCTTGACTGGCCCCCACACCACGCCTTTCGAACCCGCATATGCACAGCCGCGAATCGTCATCACCCCGGGAATGGACTTGATGTTCGATTTGACGTCGCATTCGGAAAGGACCTCGCTTTCCCCGCCAGCCTCGTTGCCGCTCTTTGCGACGTTGAGGTGCTTCTTGCGGCGCTTCGCCGCCTTGTCGGGATAATGCGACAGCACCTCTTCGATAAGCTTCGCATGAAGAGCACCGTCATTCTCGTATTCCCGGCTCATGAGTCCCCTTTCAAGGTTGGGTGACGCCTCAACGAATAGGCGCCGTTCTCTGCAAGGCGCGCCGATTCATGGCAGCGCTAATGTCACTACTGGGCCGCCGCCTTCGCCGCTTCCTTGGAGTGAAGCTCGGCAAGCATCTGCTCGTCGGTCTTCATGATGCCGAAGTCGAGCAGCATCTCCTCCAGCTCCTCCATGGTGATCGGCGTCGGGATCGTACCCTGGCCCGAATTGGCGTGGATCTTCTCGGCCAGAGCGCGGTATTCCCCTGCCTGCTTGGAGTCCGGCGCGTACTGGATCACCGACATCTTCCTGAGTTCGGCATGCTGGACGATGTTGTCGCGGGGCACGAAGTGGATGAGCTTGGAATTCAATCGGCCAGCCAGTGCTTCGGCCAGATCGAGTTCACGGTCGGTTTGACGTTCATTGCAGATCAGCCCGCCCAGCCGCACACCGCCCGAATGGGCATATTTGAGGATGCCCTTGGCGATGTTATTGGCGGCATAGAGCGCCATCATCTCGCCGGACATGACGATGTAGATCTCCTGGGCCTTGCCTTCGCGGATCGGCATGGCGAAGCCGCCGCATACCACGTCGCCGAGGACGTCATAGGAGACATAATCGACATCGTCATAAGCGCCATTCTCCTCGAGGAAATTGATCGAGGTGATGACGCCGCGGCCGGCGCAACCGACACCCGGCTCGGGGCCGCCGGACTCCACGCACTTGATGCCTCTGTAGCCGACCTTGAGCACGTCCTGGAGTTCGAGGTCTTCCACCGAACCTTCCTGTGCGGCGAGATCCAGGACGGTATCCTGAGCTTTCGAATTCAGGATCAAGCGTGTGGAATCGGCTTTGGGGTCGCATCCTACGATGAGGATTCTCTGCCCGAGGTCGACAAGGGCGGCGAGCGTATTTTGGGAGGTGGTGGACTTGCCGATGCCGCCTTTGCCGTAAAAGGCGATCTGACGCAGACCTGACATAATAGCTTTCCTTCCTTCGTTCTAATCATCGCGACTGCCCGCGACACAAGTGCCGATAGGCAGCTCGTGCCGCCTCACACCAAGCATCGCAAAAAGCGTACCAGCGTGATCGGCCGATCCGAGAAGAAACTTTGTTATTAAATTCCAGCCACTTAGACGGCGGCAAAACGCGCGAGCGGGCCTTTCAGGCGTCTGTCACGGACACGACAAAGCCGACACAGATTGTCGTGCGCCATCGAAACCGCCCTGTGTCGAGCTCGAAGCGGGATAATGGGGAGCTAGCCCAAAGCTGATGGCGAGACCATCGGAAGACGTCGGCTATTGTCTTTCCAGCCTGCGGTCGCTGGATGAGCAGGAGCCTGGGGCTTGACCGCCGCGCGGAATAGTTCAGGCAGGCTTGCGGAGCGGGAACGCCGGCGGCCGATAGACATCCGCGCTTAACCTTTCATAGCCCGTCTACGAGTTGGTTCCGCCGACGCGCTATATCGAAGGCAAATAATTCAGTACCTTAGCACGAGATCATTGATATTTTCAAAAAGATACGTATTATACGGATATAACGGATTATCGGGACAATTCTATGTCGGTCATTAGCTCGGTTGAATTTCAGC
Source organism: Mesorhizobium sp. M5C.F.Ca.IN.020.32.2.1 (assembly GCF_004023105.1). NCBI lineage: Bacteria > Pseudomonadati > Pseudomonadota > Alphaproteobacteria > Hyphomicrobiales > Phyllobacteriaceae > Mesorhizobium > Mesorhizobium sp. M5C.F.Ca.IN.020.32.2.1. Next base: position 4,168 of record NZ_RZSX01000063.1, read on the forward strand.
GCAACTTTGGGCTGTATCAGGACAAGGCGCTAGCGGAACCCGTGATCATCAGCAAGAATGGCCGCGAACGGCTTGTGCTGCTTTCGGTCGATGAATACCAGCGCCTAAAGGCGCATCGTGACGGCACTAGCGCGGGGCCTGAGAACGCAGCCCCCCCTGCTTTGCAGAGCACGGCGCACTTTTCACTTAAGAACCAAATACCAACCGAGCCACTAAGGGAATTGCTGTCGCACTTTCATTCGATCAAATCTGCCTTCGTGTACGGTTCAGTCGCCAAAGGCACGGACACAGAACGCAGCGATATCGATTTGATGGTGGTCGGCGATAACCTGAACCTCTCTGAACTTTATTCAGCCGCACAAAACGCGGAACTGAGACTAGGCCGAAAGGTCAGTCCGACATTTCTGTCGCCGGAGGAATGGCAACGAAAGGCGTCGCAGAAAGGGTCGTTTGTCCGCAAGGTAAGTACCCTTCCAAAGATTTTCCTCATCGGCTCGGAGAAAGATTTACAAGCGTGGGCAAGCAAGAACTAGACAACCTCGTAAAGATTGGGCTGATGAAAAGTGAGCCCCCATCGCTGTCCGAATATGACGGCATGCTGGGTGGCGCGCGCAAGAATTTAACTGACGCACAGAAAGGTCTCGACCCCGACAGCCAATTCACTCTCTTATATGGAGCTGCGCATCGGCTTGCCCTGGCAGCCCTACGCCGCGAAGGCTATCGCTCGGACAATCGCACTTCGGTGTTTCAAGCGCTCGTTCATACCGTCGGAACCGACAAGGCTGACATTCAGATTTTTCTAAAGGCGCACAACGAGCGAAACCTCTCCGAGTACGAGGGGCACACAGACATTGATGCCAAATTGCTAGCTAACCTTATTGAGTGCACCACGAGGCTAGAGGTTTCGGTTGGCAAACTAGAACCGCCAGAAGATGACGAGTGAGCGGCAATCGAACACGCGCGGGCAAAGGGTCCGACGGTGCGGGTAGCGTATGCCCCGACCGGAACGAAGCCGAGCCGAGTTGCGCCGTAATCTCGGACGGCTTCACCTGTTGCGTGAACAAATCCGTGAGATCGTTGGGCCAGTGAGGAAATCGATCTTCTTTATGGAAGGCATTTAAGCAACGGATGCATTCCCATGCACATCGCCGTTCTGTTTAGCAGCTGCCGTTGACCGGCGGGCCAGCCCCTTTGGCGTTCTGGTGTCTGACAGTCGAGCGTCAGGCCGGACCATGAGATACATCGATAAGGGCTGGACAAGGATGGGAGGGATGACGTGCTTGCGACGGAGGAAACAGTCAAGCAGCTGGGGCGAGAAGGCCAGTTCTTGCGGATTTCAACTTTGCGTGACGACCGCTCATCGGAGTCAAGGTAACACACGCCGGCAGCGGGTGTCCGGGCGGTTTCCAGCCGCACAATGCGAGACCGCTGGCGCGAACAAAGCTCGGCTGTACTCGGCACGCTAAGAGAGCCTGCCAAGCCGTCGGAGCCCGGCCTTCCGGTGCGACGCAAGCCGCAGACTAGACCGCCCTCTTGTTACCCCAAAGCAGAACGTGCAGCTGCGGCAACACGCGGGCTTCGAACCACCTGTCGCTGGTCACCCTTTCGACAAGCCATTCCATTCGCATCATTATTCCGTCCAAGTCGACAGAGGTGTCTTCACTGCCAGGGTGCGGCGGCGTGTGATTGCCGGGTTGCAGATAGATCGGAAGGTGCGGATATCGCGCCGCGACTTCTTTGGCGTAGGCATAGTCACTCTCGTCGAAAACGACGAGCTTGAGCACGATTTGCGGCTTCTCTTGCGCCGCTTCGAGGCACGCCTCAAACGCAGCCCAACGGGTCGTCATTTCGCTGGACGGCGGCTTTGGGCTAAGGGTCAGCACGTCAAGATCCGCAAACCACTCCCTCACCACGGAACCCTGCGTTTCCAGTGCAAAACGATAGCCCTCGCGATGGCCTCGTTCTATGAGGGGACCGAACGGCTGAATGGCCGGGTTGCCGCCTGACAAGGAGACCATAACCGGCCTGCCGCCGGAAAGCGCATGGACGGTTTGCCACACGGCATCGATCGGCATCGGTAGCCATTCATGGCGATACTGATTGTCCACCGCGTGAAGGCTGTCGCACCATGAACAGCGATAATCACATCCGCCGGTTCTGATGAACACCGTCGGCAAGCCGATGAGCACGCCCTCGCCCTGGATCGTCGGCCCGAATATCTCGCTCACACGGATTACGGGATGCATGTCGGTCACGGACGGTATTCCGCCCAAGTTTTCGGTGTTTCGCTAACGCGCACGGCCGCGGTCTGCGGCAGACGTGCCTTGCACCATTCATAGAAATGTCTGGCCAGGCATTCCGCCGTGACCTTCTCATGTCCCAGCACGTCGTTGAGGTGCCGATGGTCGAAGCTCTCGTCAATGTAGCGTTTGAGCGGCGCCAGATCGTGATAGTCGCGCACGAAGCCGTGGGCGTCCAGTTCCTTGGCCGACAGCTCCACTACGACGACATAGTTATGCCCGTGCAGGCGCGCACATTGATGGTTGGGAGGCAAGGAGGTGAGCTGATGCGAGGCCGAGAAGTGGAATTCCTTGCTGATGTGGAACATTACGCGCGCCTCCTGCGCAGCGCCTCGAGCCAGAAATCGGCGTCCTCGTAGTCGGTGGGATCAGCGTGCCCGGCGAGATGGAACGCTTCGCGCCGCTCGACGCAGGTCCCGCATCGTCCGCAGTGACGCACGCCGCCCTTGTAACAGGACCAGGTCTCGGCAAACGGGGTGCCGTATCTTGCGCCATCCGCAACAATGTCAGCTTTTCCGAGATTCACATACGGTGCATAGAGGCGTATCTGCGCATAGCCGTCGAGCGCGCGGTCTTGCATTGTCTGGAAAGCTTCAATGAAGGCCGGACGGCAATCGGGATAGATGAAGTGGTCCCCACCATGCATGGCCGCCGCCACCGCTTCGGCGTTGTGGGCGGCGGCGAGACCGAAGGCGATTGCCAACATGATGGCATTGCGGTTCGGCACCACCGTAATCTTCATCGTGTCTTCGGCGTAGTGGCCGTCCGGCACGTCGACACTGTCGGTCAGCGCTGAGCCGGAAAGGCCACGGCCGATTTCGCCGATGTCGATGATCTGGTGCGGGACCTTCAGTCGCTGCGCGCAAAGAGCGGCGAAGCCCAATTCCTTCCTGTGCCGTTGGCCATAGTCGAAAGATAGAAGGCCGGTGAGTTCGTGCTCCGCTGCCACCATGTGAGCAAGGGAAACGGAGTCCAATCCGCCAGAGCAGACGGCGAGAGTCTTCATCATTGGTATCCTTGTTTTGACCGGGTAAGGCTGCGACCGGAGATTTCTCTGCGCCCCCACTACTCCAGCGACTCAATTTTGTGAACCGGGAGAATTTCCGCACAGCCCGATTGGAGCGAGCATGGGTCGCAAGGAGCGATCTTGCCGGTGATCTCGAAAACCTGATCTCCTCCGGCACGCAGGCCAAGGACCCGATCCGCCTCTCGACCGAATCCGCCAAAGCTGACCGCGCGCATTTCCTCAACTTGTTGCGGGAAAACGAATACGCCCGCACCAATGCCGCAGCGGAACTCGACCGTGCCAAGCGACTGCTTTCGGCTTCTGCAGCGCCCGCGAAAACTGTTGAAGAAAAGACTTTCGCCCTCCACAACATTGAGCTCCAGGGCGAGATCCTGGCCCGGCGAAAAATCGCCGAATGAAACCAGCAACTCTTCGACATCAACCTGCGCCTCAAGGAGCTCACGGCCACTTTGCATGAGCTCGAGAACGAGCGGGATCTGACTCATATTCGAGCCCCAGTACTCTTGAGCAATTCTCAGGCCTCACTTCCGGCAGCTACGTACAGGCCGGGCAAAACGTCGGTTGGGTTTCGCCGGTACCGAACTGGTGGTGGAAATCTACGTTCCCCCCAAAGACATCGCTTTTGTGCACCCGGGCCAGTCGGTGCATATCCAAATCGATGCCTACAAACTACAATCAATGGGGTGTCACTGACGCCAAGGTGCTCAACGTGGCGCAGGACTCCATTCTCCACGGCGGGAGCCCTTCTTCAAGGTCCCCCTTGCGCTGTCTCGCAACCAACTCGTCCTTAAGAACGGGGGCATCGCTCACCTGAAGAAAGGCATTACCGTTTGGGCACGCTTTCTCGTTGCAGGCCGCACTTTGCTGCAACTCCTCTATGATAAAGTCGACGATTAGCTCAATCCGCTCTACGCGGGCGACTAATCTTCAATTTCCAGACAGTCAGCGAGCCGCCATGTCAAGCAAGGTCAGCAAGTTTAAGCAGCGCGATATCACCGATTGCGGGGCGACCAGTCTTGCTTGTGTCGCTGCCTTCTATGGCCACAAGCTGCTTTTGTCGCGCATTCGCCAGCATGCCTCGACCGACCACTCTGGCACCACTGTGCTCGGTCTCTTGGAAGCTGAAGAAGGCTTGGTTTCTTAGCCAAGGGCGTGAGGGGTGGCTTCGACCGCCTCGACAAAATCCCCAAGCCCGCTATCGCGCACGTCGTCATCAAATTTGCGTTTGGACTTGGCGTCATACAGTGCCGCTGGATAGAGCCCGCCGCCCTGATCTCCGGCGGGTCTAATCAGAGCCCCCAGCTCCGCTGATGAGCCAGGCGCGGGTGCCTCGGGGCTTCCTAGCCTGCACAGCCTTCATGGGACATGGTCAGGATACCTGTTAGATGAACTCCGATTAGTCTGGACATTCTGCGCGTTCGGATACGCGGCAACGTGAACTTTCCACCCTGCACGCATCCCGACTCGCCCCCTCAGTCACCGGTATGTTTCGTGATCCACTCGCGATAATACGACACGCGCGTATACACACCGTATGTCCTTCCGCAACCGGCCCCACTCGAGACAATTCCAACCAAGATAGGGTTTTTGCCATGGGCTTTGGTCAGAGGACCTCCACTGTCCCCTTGGCAAGGATCGGTCCCGCCGCTTTCGGTTCCGGCGCACATCATCCCAGGAAAGATCTCCTCCCCATATTTGCGGCTGCACGTTTTGTTGTCGACGTATGGGACCTTGCCCTCTCGGAGCTCTTCTGATTCCTCTCCACCATGTCGTGTAACTCCCTTACCCGTCACGGTAAGGAGCTCGCCATTAGGAATGTCCATCCGGGGGGTAGCAAGGGGAATGGCCACTGCGGGTAGCGTACTGCGCACCCGCACGAGCGCCAGATCATGTTTGAATGTCTTCGCGACATATTCTTCGTGAACAATAAAGTCCGTTACATCTAACGAAACGCCATTCTTCACAAAGGCCTCGACCTTGGTTGCACCCGCTAAACAGTGTGCCGCTGTGAGGATCCATTGGTCTCCGATCACCACTCCACCGCATAGATAAGATTTATCCTCTCTGACAATTTTATCCTCTGTGACAATATTGAGTTCGACGTACCAAGGATGCTCTTTAGACGTGGTCCGCTTGCCGCGGACGATATCGAGCCCGCCTTGTACAGAAGTTTGAGCATGGGCGTGTTTTCCACCAAAAAGGGCTGCGAGCGCGCAGAGGGCATGACGACGGGTGATGGGGGGCATCGGTTTCCTCGTACTATTTGCATTACATCGTGCGGCCGTGTGCCGTTGGCGCGCCACCCTGCCTGCCCACCCATTAGCTGGCAACCCTCGTCTCGGATGTGATTCAGAATGCCGCAGGCAAACATGCTTTGTCCTCGATAGGACGCTCTGGTTGCCGTGGGCGGACGACTTCTTCGGAAAGCGCGACGACGGCACGGGGTCCGTTATAGGCAGGCTCTCCATGCTGATGCAGCTCGAGACCCTCAGGGTTACTCGCCGCGCCGATGGCTCTCATGGCCAAGGCCGACGGCTCACGAAAATATGTCGGGGCCGCGGTGATCGGTCTGAACCGCGCCATGAAGGAACGGCTCTACGAGCGCGTCGCCGGATGCCCGGCCGGGCGCGCAAAGGAATTCCGATCAAGAAGCCGAACGCGCAGTGGATCAAGCCCGGCCTGGTCGGCCACATCAGCTTCCTGAAAGGCGAGGGCGGGCTGCGCCATGCCACTCTGACCGATGTTCGAGAGGACTAGTCGGCCCCGCAGATCGGTTCACCGGAAGGCATCCGAGCTGGCGCTCGGCGTTTTTTTAGCGCTTTGGCTGTTCGGGGTCGTCTGAGACAAACGACCCCGATGACCACGTCCATAACAGCTTCCAAGAGCGGCTTGCTGTCTTCGTCGCGGGCTTCAACGGTAAGGCGGCGGCAAATGACGGTGGGGGTGACTTCCCGCGCATAGTCTGTCAGCGCGGCGAAAGCCTCGAGCCTGACGGAATCCATGCCGCCGGCTAACCATGTCCCTTCAGTGTCGGAAAAGAGCCGATCATTGTTGCGTACGTCAAAATAATTAAGGGAAAGGGCGGCCATGTGATCTCCTATGGGCTCACTGCTGTCGAGGGTCCCTACAGCCTTCAGCGGAGTGGACTGCTACCGATAAGCCTTTCGTACTCGGCTTCCGGTGGGCCATAGCTGCCATCGGCCAGTTTGATCAGTCCTTCCCAATCACGGATGACGATCTTGCCGCACGTGGCGCGGATCAAGCCATTGCCTTCCAGGACCTCGATGGCGACGGTTACGCCCGGCCGCCTCACGCCGAGCATGATCGACAGGAATTCGCGCGTGAGTTTCAGCTCGGGGCCAGCGCGATCCTCACACAACAGCAGCCATCGGACGAGACGGCTTTCGAGCCCCTGGCGGGCGTTCGCGTGAGAGCGGTGTAGCTGGTCTGCACCATCAGGCATTGCACGAAGCGCAGAAGAAACAGCCGCAGGGTGGGACTTTGCTCGAGTGCCTCATGAAAGGGGGCTATCGGAATGCGCATCGCCTCTCCGGCGAGCTGGACGACGCAATCATGCGGCGCCAGATTGTCGCCGAGGACGACAACCGTTCCTGTCATGCCTTTGTGGCCCAGAATGCCGGCTTCGGCATCCCGGCCGGGCGCCATTTTGGCGATGATAGAGCCGAAGCCCTCCTCTATGAAGTACACGAAGTTGATCGGCCTGCCTTGCTGTTCAAGGCGATCGCTCAGTGCCAGTTCGACGTGCTCCAGATCCGGCGAGAGCAGGGACCCATCCTGCTGGTCGAGCAGGCCAAGAAGTCTGTTTCTGTATGGGGAATTTGCGGAGTGCGGCACTGCAACCGTCGCGGCAGGAATGTCATCGGGACTGAAATGGGCGAGGGCTGCAGTATCGCGGTCGGCGACCAAGCACCGGCCTAGTGTTTACGCCTGACACAAGAGTCCGGCCCCCACAACCGTTTCGGAATGAGCAGCAGCGCTGCCGCTGCTCCTCCAATCACACAACGGATTCACGATGCGGCAACTCGAGCCATGATTTCGGATCGAATGGTCGATGCGGTGTATAGCGAGGCATCCAGCGGCAAATCCCCAAATGCCAGTTGACACAGAAGATAATTAGCACCTGCCTCTTCCAGCTGATCAAGGAGAGCTTTTCGGACAGAAGCTGCCGTTCCCACGACGCACAATTCACTTTCAATTGCTGCATCGAAGTTCAAAGGCAAGTTTGGTGGAGTGGGAATGGCATTTAGTTCGTATAGAAATTTGAAGCTCTTGAGCCATCGTTCATAGGCAGGTGCTGCGAGCAAATACGCATCTGTTTCAGAACGCCCTATCACCACCATTCGGAGCAATCCAAGAAATGGCGCTTGGTGGCCAATGTCAGCATCGTGAATTCGGGCGGCGCGGAACGCGTCGGTAACGCTGCGAACAGAAGTGGAAGGTCCGACGCAGGCGATGTTTGCCCCATTCGCGGCGGCCCAGCTAGCCGGCTCGGGTCGATTGGTGGCGATCCATGTCGGCGGCTGGGGATATTGGTGAGGTCTCAACGTCAGCGGAACGTCTTTCAACTCAAAGTGGCGGCCCTCATAAGAAAGCGTCCCGCCTTTCATCGCATTGATGAGAATCTCGCTGGCCTCCGTGTACTGTTCTGGTGCTGCTTCTACAGCAACCCCGAAGTATCCCAATTCAGTCGGAGCAGAGCCGCGCCCTATGCCGAGTTCAAGCCTGCCGCCGCTCAACTGATCAAGCATGCAGATCTCCTCGAAGGCACGCAGCGGATGATAGAGCGCAAGTAGCATTACCATGGGACCAACACGAAGACTGCGGGTTCGCTGGGCGACGCTCGCTAAGAACAAATTCGGTGATGGACCTCTGCCATGTGGCGTACAGTGGTGCTCTGCGAGATGATACGCATAAAAGCCATAGCCATCGCACGCTTCTGCTAGGCTCAGCCGATCTGCATATTGTTGGGCGATGTCATCGCCGTTTTCGTCCAGATGATCGAAGATGCCGAAGGTTAGGCCCGAAGCGAAAATTTTCGTCAATTAATTATTCTCCAAATTACCTATGATTTATCCACTATTGGAAACATCATAACTTATAACACATCGACACTTATTACTTAATACATTTCCAATGCAATGTGAATTGACTTCATGCTTGCGCACACCGCGATTCCTCTTAAAGTTCATACAGACGTGTTTGGCGGCAGCAAGGAATTTGTCCATCTGCTCTGTGCTACCAATGCTGACGCGAATGCAGTTCTTCAAATCTATGTCAGGAAAGCTGGCGATGAGGATCTTCTGCTCTTTCAACGCGGCTTGCCAGCATGAGCCCTCCTGTCCCGCCGGCACACGGGCCAGCAAAAAGTTTGCGTGGGAGGGTGTTACGGAAAAGCCAAGTTGCAACAGCGCCAGGGTCACTCGCTGTCGTTCATGCTTGATGTGCCTGTGGTTCTCTTCGTAGGCGTGGCGATGCGCAAGAATGCTTTTCCCGACCGCCTGCCCGATCACGTTCATGTTGAAGACATTCTGGA
>NZ_RZSX01000640.1:0-3800 GCF_004023105.1 Mesorhizobium sp. M5C.F.Ca.IN.020.32.2.1
GTCATGCTGGCTATCGGTGCGGGCGGGGCGCTCAGCTCGTACGAGACCACCGTCCTCCTAAGCGTCGAAGAGACGATGCAAGCGCTTGGGAAGGCAAAGTCAATCCGCTATCGTCCGCCGGGAAAGCCCTGACCAACTCGCAGTGTCGACGCTGGAACTATTCTGGACGTTCTCGCGGCTTTTGGCTTTCTCACCTTCGACTGACGCGAATCCGATCTCGCGCGTGACGGATCGCTGGCCGTCCTGCAGCCTCGCGCCCGGCGAGCGGATGCTATGCTCGCCGTCCAGCTGGCAAAGCCGCTTGCGCGCTCGCCCGTGCCACGATCGCTTGCAGCGGCTCCGGCCGGTGCAGCAGAAATCCCTGGCCGAAGGCAACGCCCATACCCCTGAGGATGTCGAGCGAAGCCTGCTCTTCGATCTTCTCCGCCACCACGGAGCAGCCGAGGCTTCTGGCGATGCCGGATATGGCCGAGACGATTTCGCGGTCGAAGCGGCTCTCCGCAATATGCTCGATGAAGGAGCCGTCGATCTTGATGGCGTCGACGGGAAAGCGCCGGAGATATTCGAACGAACTCATGCCCGCCCCGAAATCGTCGAGGCTGACGCGGCAGCGTCGCTCGCGCGCCTTGCGGACGAACTGTTCGGCAGCAGTGAAATTGGTGACTGCGGCGGTTTCGGTGATCTCAAAGCCGATGCCGGCATGCGGCGCCCCGGTCTCATCGATGACGGCGTCGACGAAATCCCAAAGCTGCGGATCGCTCAGGGTCTGCGCCGACAGGTTGAAGCCGAGCGTGAGCGCCCCTGACTTCAGCGCCGGACCATGAAGCGAGAGCGCCGTCCTGATGATCCAGCGATCGAGCCGCGAGGCTATGCCGAACCGTTCCGCTGCCGGGATGAACTCGCCCGGCGGGATCAGCCGCCCGTTGCGCCCGGCGAGCCGCGCCAGGACCTCGACATGGCGGCTCTCTTGCAAAGGTGTTCCGAGCCGATGGATTTCCTGGCCGAACAGTTTCAGCCTTCCGTCTTCCATGGCATCGACGGTGTCGGCCGCTAGCCGCGCCGCATTGAGACCGCTGGAACCGGATGTTGTCTCAGGGGAGAACACCGCGAAGCGATTGCGCCCGGCGGCCTTGGCCGCATAGCAGGCGTCGTCGGCACAGGCGAGCGCGTCGGCCACCGCGGTATTCTCATCGGCGACAAAGGCGATGCCGATGCTGGCCGCGAGCTTGCGCGACGCCGCCGTCGAGCCGAGGTCGGCATCGCGAACCGCCGCGAGAACGGCGCCGGCGAGACGCTCGGCTTGCGCTGCGTCGCAATCAGGCACCAGCAGCGCGAACTCGTCGCCGCCGAGGCGCGCGGCATGCACCGACGGCGGCAGACAGCCCTGAATGCGCTTGGCGACGCGCTTCAGTGCAAGGTCGCCGGCGGCGTGGCCGGCGAAGTCGTTCAGTGCCTTGAAGTAGTCGAGATCGACGTAGAAGATCGCGAGCGGGCGCGCCGTTGCGATATGCTCGGCCAGCAGCCGGTCGAATGCAGCGCGGTTCAGAAGGCCGGTCAGCGCGTCATGGTGGGCCGCGTGGGCAAGTTCCTGCTCGCGTTGCTTCGCCTCGGTGATGTCGCGCACCGTGCCCAGGATCTGGCCCGACGACTGGGCGTCGGCGATGAGCCGTATCAGTGATTCGACATGTCTGATTTCGCCGTTCCGCTTGATGATGCGGTATTGCACGGCGACGACCTTTTGGGTTTGCAGCGGCGCCAAGTGGGCCCGCTCGGCGTCGGCCCTGTCATCCGGATGCAGATAGCTGTGCCAGAGGTCTTGCGACACCTCGTCGGTTTCGGCGACAAGCCCGAAGATTTCCCGCGTGCGCTGGTCCCAGTAGCTTTTGCGTGCGGCGAGATCGTGATGCCAGATGCCGGTGCCGCTGGCTGCTAACGCCAGGCGAAAGCGGACGTTGACCTGCTCAAGCTGTGCTTCCGCTTGCTTCTGCTTGGTGATGTCGGTCTGGACGCCCATCAGCCGGAGCGGCCGGCCTTCCGCGTCGCGCTCCACCACTCCGCCGCGATCGAGAACCCATACCCAGTGGCCGGATTTGTGTTTCAGCCTGAGCTCGGTCTCGATGGAATCGGTCAGCCCGGCAATGTGGCGTTCGCCGCTGGCCACCGCCCGCTCGCGATCGTCGGGATGCGTCAGTTGCAGCCAAAGGTCGCTTGTCTCGGCAAGCTCGCCCTCGCCATAGCCGAGCATCTGCGACCACATTGCCGAGTAGAAACAGTCGCCGGTCCTGAGATCCCAGTCCCAGACGCCAAGATGCGCGCGTTCGAGCGCCAGCTCCCAGAACTCTCCGTTGCGATCCTTCTTGTCAGCCATGCCCCTTGGACTTCGCCTGCCCCATCGCGGCCATTGTGCGGCAAAAGCAACGAAGAAACCGTTACTGCGCAAGGAGCCGGCGAAGGGGCCCACAGGAGGCACGGCGGGGCGGTTGCTTCTCCGATGACAGGCACGTTGACCCCGGCCGGTCGCGACAACGAGGATGCGGAAGTCATCCGACCTAGCGCCTATGCGATCACCTGCAACTGGTTCCATGAGTTGAGCAGCGGCTGTGTCCAGCGCTGGTGGATTTTACCTCAGGGCAATCGCTTCAGCTTGAGGATCACTTCCTGCATGTGATAGCAGGGAAAGCCGAGCCTGTTCAGCGCGGCAAAGGTCGACCATGTGCCCGTGCGTCCAAATCCCGCGCCGATTACCTTGAGCGCCATGTAACCCTCCCCCTTGGCCCCCCATTCTCCCCTGGACTGATATTCTTGTTTTGTGCCAGTCCGCGGGGCCCACGTTGCGCCCAGCGCACCCGGCGCGCAACAACTTTCCATCGTGCCTTCCGCAATAGGTCTGCTCTTTTTGAATGAAACAGCACGACGCCAGGATGTATCTCAACCAGAGGATGCATTAAACATGTGCACACTTCTGATCCATTTGCCACTTGCGCAACGTTTGAAAGGGTGAAAACGTTGGTCCGGGGTAAATGGGCAAGGGTGGCCGTCGCGGCTGTTAGAAGCTCCGGGCCGGCTTTGGAAAGCGATGAATTTTCCACAGTTCCTGGTGGGGATGACCACCGCGTCATTCGTCGTGGCGCTCTCGACTTTTTTGGCAACGGGTTCAATCTGGAAGGCGCTGGGCTGGACGGTCCTTACCTTGATCGTTTCGCAGGTCGGATATTTTTTGTTCGTCGTCCAACTGATCTACAGAGCCGGGCGAAAGACACATATGTGATCCGCGACCGCGAGTGCTGGACCGACGAGTATCGGTTTTACGACGTGTCGAGATTCAGGTTACGCGCCGGCAGAATATCGATGTGCTTAGATCATGATGTGACTGAAATAGATAATATGGTCTAAGCCTTTTGGAAGCGGACTTGTTCGGTTCTGGGAATGTGCATTGGACGTTCCGTTACTTTAGTCAAGCAGTATATAATTCCGGATACATATGTCTGGTGTTGGCAGCACGGAAGCCTGCCTGTGGCTTGCGCAATAGGACAGGCTTGAGGGTGATCGCTGCCCTTCTCGGTCATCGTAACGGTATGGATCCCTAGGTCTGCGCTCCCGCCCGCCCTAGGATGACGAACGGGGGAGTGTTGTTCAGCCAATCTCGAAGTTTGCGATTTGCCATCAACCGCCACGCGGCGACGCAACTGCCAATCTTCACCGTCCGCGATTGGCCTTAAGCAGTGATGCCTTCGTCATCCTGGGGCGAAGCAGGAGCGAAGCGACGTCGCGGAGACCCTAGGATCCATGTGGTCGAGAAG
>NZ_RZSX01000641.1:0-3799 GCF_004023105.1 Mesorhizobium sp. M5C.F.Ca.IN.020.32.2.1
TCCTCGATCTCGACGATTGTGCGACTTAAAGCCGACTGAGCAATGTTCAGCGAACGCGCCGCGGCGGTATACCCGCCGCGCTCTGCGATCGCGACGAACGCCCGCAAATGCCTGAGTGTGATATTATTGCTCATTCGCGATTGATCTATACGAAAAACATGTTGGACGCGCAATAGTTTTGCAGCGAGTGTATCGGGATCAGTGTCTCGAGAGATTGTCCATGAGCGAAGTCGTTACGAAGCAAGAAGGCCGAGCGTTTCACATAATCTTCAATCGACCCGAGCGCATGAACGCGGTCAACGAAGGCCTGTATCAAAAGACGTTGGACGCCCTGAACTATGCTGACAACGACCCCGGGATCCGGTGCGTGATCCTCTCCGGAAACGGACGCGCTTTCTGCGCCGGTGCTGATTTGAAGGCCCACAAATCCGGCGAGCGGACCCGCGATGAGCGCGAGACCTATATTATGCTCGGGCAGAGCGTATGCGAGCGGATTCAGACGATGAAGACGCCCGTGATTGCCGAGGTGCACGGCTATGCCCTAGGGGGCGGAGCCGAAATCGCCACCTCCGCTGACTTCCTCATCATATCCGACGACGCCCAACTTGGATTTCCCGAAGTTGCCATTGGAACTTATGTCGGGGGAGGTGTGACGCTCCGTCTTCCCAGACTCATCGGGCTGAGGGATGCCGCGCGGCTCTTGCTGCTGGGTGATAGGATAACCGGCGCGAAATGCCTAGAAATTGGTCTGGCCACTGAGGCTCCGCCGGCGCATCAGTTGAAAGAGCGCACCAGCGCATTGGTGGAGCGGATCGTGAAGAACGCACCGCTACCAATGGCTCGTCTCAAGGCGGCGATCAATTTCCCGCAGAACTCCGACAAGCTTTTTCGCACCGAGGCCAAAGATCTGCTGGCTATCATGGAGACCAGAGATTGGGCAGAAGGCGTGGCCGCCTTCGCGGAACGTCGCTCGCCCCGTTTCGAAGGACGATAGAAATGACGATGGAGCACGACAACCAGGCAACAACGCTAAACCGCGTACTTAGCTATGCGGAGCCGGACTCGCCGGCGACCAAGAGCCTCCACAATGAGAAATCGGCCTTGAGCCGCGTACTCGAGCCGCACTCCGTCGCGATCATCGGCGCATCCTCAAACCGTGACAAGCGCGGATATCAAATCATCAACGCTCTGAAAAAGGCCAGTTACGGCTATCCGATCCTGCCAGTTAATCCGAAAGGAGGGACGATCCTCGGCCTACCAGTTTTCAGCGACATAGACGCCCTTCCCGAAAATGTAGACATCGCCGTGATCGTCCGGCCGGCGGAGGAAGTGCCAGATATCCTCATTCAGTGTGGCAAAAAGGGCATCGCGGGCGCAGTGGTGCTGGCACACGGGTTCCACGAGAGAGGCGACAAGGGATCGGCCGCGCAGAAAAGATTGCGCGACGCCTTGGTGAAAAGCGGCGTCCGGATTGTTGGACCGAACACATCGGGAATGCTGAATTGCACCGTGCAGGCCGACCTTATTGGTCTGCCGGAGTTGCCGCCAAGCGGGCCGGTCAGTGTTTTAACGCAAAGCGGCAACATGATCCTTTCGGTCGTCGAAGACAGCCGGACGATCAATGGCCCCGGCTTCGATGTAATCGCGGGGCTCGGTAACCAGATCGACATCGGATATGGCGAGTTGATCGAGGAGCTTTCCCTGCGCAACAGCACTCGCGCGATTGCAATCTACAATGAGGGTTTTCTTGACGGGCGGGGCTTCTTAGACGCGGCCGCACGAGTGGGGCAGAGCTGCGCGATTGTGATGCTGCGCGGCGGACGATCCATCGAGGGCCGGAAGGCGGCGCTTTCCCACACCGGTTCAATCGCCGGCGCCGACGATGTCGCCTTGAAGGTGCTGGCCCAAATGGGCGTGACTCAAGTTGATCGCTCGGATGAGTTGTTGCCGGTTGCCGCGCTTCTCGCAACCAGCCCACTTCCCAGACCAGAAACGGGAGTCGCGGTTCTTACGGACGGCGGTGGACACGCAACACTGGCCGTTGATGCCCTATCACGGGCGGGTGTGCCGCTTGCCTCACTCTCGGAAGACACAAAGGCCAAGTTGAGGCGCGTGCTCGGCGATGGCGCCAGTGTCGAAAATCCGATTGATGTGGCAAGCGCCGCCGATGCGTATCCAGACGTTTTCCCCGAATGCATCGAAATTCTGGCATCAGATCCGCAGGTGGGGCTCGTACTGACCAACGGGCTATTTGGAGCGTACCACATAAGATTCGATATCTCTCTGTTGAAAGCTGAGAATTCGGCGGCCGAACGGATCGTGGCATTGCGGGACGCCACCGGTCTGCCTCTGGTTTTCCATAGCTGCTACGCCAATCGCAAACCGGAGAACCACGACATCTTGCGAAATGGCGGCATCCAGGTCTTTTCCTCGCTAGATTGGGCCGTGAGCGGCTCCAAGGCGCTGTTTGAAAGGGCGAATTGGCTTACTAAGCGGGGTGGGCATAACGAAAGGTTGGCACTAGAGGCGCCGCCCATTATTGTCCCCGGCGGGCTCTCGGCAGAGACGACAGCCCGCGACATCTTGCAGAAATTGGGCGTGGACACCGGCGAATGGTCCGCTGCAAGCGATTCGGGGGCTGTGGAATCGGCTGTCTCCAACTTTGCCAGCACCTGTGCAGTGAAGCTGGACTCGGCCTTTGTCGTGCACAAGTCCGACGTCGGCGGCGTTCGTCTCGGCGTGACAAGAGAAGCGGCGCGCGCGGCCGCAGATGACATCGCCAAAGCTGTGGCTTCCTATGCCCCCCCCGCCTCGACATTCGGCTTCATTGTCACGCCAATGGTAGATCGCGGCGTGGAGTTGTTCGTGGGTGCCTCAAACGACCCGATCTTCGGCCCGGTGATCTTGTTCGGGTCCGGCGGCGTACTGGTCGAAGCGGTCAAGGACGTGACCTTTCGCGCGGCACCGCTTTCTCCAGCGGAAGCGCTAGACATGATCAATGAGACGCGGGTTGCTAAGCTCCTCGACGGGTTCCGGAACTATCCGAAAATCGAGAAGCGATCCCTTGCCGACTTCATATCGTCAGTGTCCGTTGCGGTCATGAGGATGGACAACCTTTCAGAGCTCGACATCAACCCTATCATCGCCAACGAAAGCGGTATTTACCCTGTTGATGTGAGATTGGTCGGGAAATAGGCCGCGGCTCTCAGGTTGACAGAAGTGAAATGCCTGAAGATTGGCTTGGCAACCAAGGCTCCGCCGGTGTGTCAGGTACGTCTCGACCCGGAGGCCTGACCCAAATGGGCGAATTCGTCCGAATTTTTGAGATGGGGCCGCGCGATGGCCTGCAGAACGAAATGCGCCTCGTGCCAACCTCCGAAAAGACTCGACTCGTAGATTTGCTTTCGGACTGCGGCTTCCAAAAGATTGAGGCGACTTCGTTTGTCTCACCGAAATGGGTGCCCCAGATGGCCGATGCGGCCGAAGTCATGGCCGGCATCCGCCGCGCGCCCGGCGTCATCTACGCTGCCCTTGTTCCCAACCTGAAGGGCTACGAGGCGGCGCGGGTGGCGAAAGCCGATGAAGTCGCCATCTTTGCGTCGGCGTCGGAAAGCTTTAGCCGCAGGAACATCAACTGCTCAATTGCTGAGAGCCTCGAGCGTTTCCGCCCCGTGCTCGCTGCAGCTGCCGCCGACGGCATTCCGGTGCGAGGCTATATTTCCTGCGTGACCGATTGCCCCTACGAAGGCCCAATACCACCGGCTGCCGCCGCAGGCATTGCAACCGAACTCCTTGCGAT
>NZ_RZSX01000642.1:0-3796 GCF_004023105.1 Mesorhizobium sp. M5C.F.Ca.IN.020.32.2.1
CCTACATCTTATCCTGCAGGATTGCTCAAGCTGTCATTCGAAGTTCCGGCAGAGGGTCCCGTGATCGCCGAGCGATCCGCGAGATCACCGGATGGCTGATTGGCCGGGTGCGGCGCTGATTGACGTTGCGGTGCTTTTCTTCATTGTCCTGTTGCTGCCTCCGAGGTTCAGCAATGAAGCGCAGTCTCGCTTTCGGTGCGATTGTGATCGCCGTCGTCGGCCTGCTAGGCGGCAGCGCACTTTTGATTGCTGGCCAGTCCAGAGCCTCGCAAGATGCAATCCAGTCATCGGTTATCCGCACCCCTGAATTGATTGACAGCGCCTGGAAGCTCCCCGTGGCTGCCACTTTCAATGCCGACGTCACATGGCAATCAAACGGATCAAGGTGCGGCCCGGCAAGTGTCGCAAACACATTCCGCTCCATCGGCGAGGAGGAGACAACCGAAGCCGAAGTCCTCGCCGGAACCGGAAAGTGCTGGACAGGCTTTTGCGTCATCGGACTCACGCTGGATGAGCTTGCCGAGGTCGCTCGAACGAACACCAGGCGGAAGGTTTCCGTGCTTCGGAACCTGAGCGCTGATGCTTTTCGCGAGCACATGAAGCGGGCCAACGATCCCGGCCGCCGTTACATCGTCAACTTCACCCGTGAGACGATTTTCGGCGCCGGCGCTGGCCATTTTTCCCCAGTCGGAGGATATCTGGAGGCCGAGGACATGGTCTTCGTCCTCGACGTAAACGAGGACTACAAGCCCTGGCTGATCGAGCGTGAGCGCCTGTTTTCAGCCATAAACACAATCGACAGCGATGGCGACAAAAAGCGCGGCTTGCTGCTTATCGAGTAGCACGGTCGCAAGCAGTTTCGCAGACCGCCAACGAGCGTAGTGCCCCGGCCGGGGCTGGGGCAATCTCGCGGTGCTGCAAAAAGGCGGTCAGGGATGCGCGGGTCGAGGCGCTGTTGGGCTTCCTCAAGGAAGTCGCCGGCGGTAGCTATCTCAGCGACGCCGAAGTCGCCGGCATTGCCAAAGCGGAGCTCGAGGAATTTCCGCGCGCCCCTCGACGCGGCGCTATTAAATTAAGCTGCCTTAATCCAAGAGCCGAGCCCCTGCGGCTGCTTTCAATCGACCAGCACGGCGACCACTGCGGTGCAGTCGCCCGCCTTGACCAGCCCGGGGAAATGCCGCGCGGCCAGCATGCCGCCCATTCTTGCCCTGATCTCTTGAGGTGCGGCACCGGTGCGGCCGATGGAGTGGATGCGCGCCAGGACCTGGCCCTCTTCGACAGGCTCACTCAGATCGATCAACGTTTCGATCATCCCGTCGTCCTCGGCGAACGAGAAGCAATCGCCCGACGGCATGTCTAGCCAGCGGGTCGGCTGCATCTCGACCGCATCGGCGACAATGCCGCAATGGCGCAGCACATTGAGCACGCCGCGACGAGCGATCCGCACCGTTTCCGCGCGGGAGGTGCCACCGCCGCCAAGCTCCGTGGTGATGAACAGCTTGCCCATCTCTTCGGCGGCAGTGTCGAACATGCCGACCGCATCGATCTCCAGCATCTTCATCGACCACGGCGCCGAGAACGCTTCGACCGCCGCGAACCCCTTCGCCTCCAGCATTTTGTCGGGCCGGATATGGGCGGCACAGAACGGCACGAAGTCGAGCGTCTTGCCGCCGGAATGGAAGTCGAGCGCGATATCGGTGCGCGGCAAAAGTTCGCGCTGGAAGTAATCGGCGATTTTCTCGGTCACCGTGCCGTCGGGCCGGCCGGGAAAGCTGCGATTCAGATTGCCCTTATCGATCGGCGAGGTGCGGGTGCCGGCACGGAACGCCGGATAGTTCATCGCCGGCACGATGATCACCGTGCCGCTGACGTGCTTCGGATCGAGCGTACGGGCGAGATCGTAGAGCGCCAGCGGCCCCTCATATTCGTCGCCATGATTGCCGCCGGTGAGCAATGCGCTCGGCCCGCTGCCGTTGCGGATCACGCAGATCGGGATCATCACCGATCCCCAGGCTGAATCGTCACGGCTGTAAGGCAGCCGCAGGAATCCGTGCTGCACGCCGTCGCGGTCGAAATCGACGGTCGGCGTGATCGGTGAGGGGCGAAGGCTGGACATCGGGCTCAATTCTTCACCACCAGCTTGCGCGGCATATTGGCCAGGCACTCGACCCCTGTCTCAGTGATCAGGATGGATTCGGTGATCTCGAGCCCCATCGTCTCCAGCCACAGGCCGGTCATGAAATGGAAGGTCATGCCCGGCTTCAACTCGGTGCGGTCGCCGGGGCGCAGGCTCATGGTGCGCTCGCCCCAGTCCGGCGGATAGGAAAGCCCGATCGGATAGCCGGTGCGGTTGTCCTTGACGATGCCGTATTTCTTCAGCACCGCGAAGAAGGCGCTGGCGATGTCCTCGCAGCTGTTGCCAGGCTTTGCCGCGGCAAGCCCGGCCTCCATACCTTCCAGCGTCGCCTTTTCGGCATCGAGGAATTCCTGCGTGGGTTTACCAAGGAACACAGTCCGGGAAAGCGGACAGTGATAGCGGTTATAGCAGCCGGCAATCTCGAAGAAGGTACCCTCGCCCGACTTCATCGGCCGGTCGTCCCAGGTCAGATGTGGCGCCGACGCATCGGGGCCTGATGGCAGCAGCGGTACGATCGCTGGATAGTCGCCACCGATCCCGTCGACGCCGCGCGTGCCGGCATCATAGATCTCGGCGACCAGATCGCATTTGCGCATGCCGACTTCGATCTTGTCGACGATACGCTGGTGCATCGCTTCGACGATCCGGGCGGCCTTGCGCATATAGTCGATTTCGGTCGGGCTCTTCACCGCACGCTGCCAATTGACGAGTGCCGTGGCATCGACGAAGCGGGCGTTGGGCAGATGCTTTTGCAGCGAAGCAAAGGCGGCGGCCGAGAACCAGTAATTGTCCATCTCGACGCCGATGCTGAGCTTGCCCCAGCCGCGATCGGCCAGCACCTGCGAGAGAAAATCCATCGGGTGGCGTTCGGTCGACTGCACATAGTGGTCGGCATAGCCGACGATATTGTCGTGCGCGAGATACGCAGTGCGCTTGGCGCCGTTGGCGTCCTGACCGCGCCCGTACCACACCGGTTCGCCCAACGGCGGCACGATGACGGCCTGATGCACGTAGAACGACCAGCCGTCATAGCCGGTCAGCCAGGCCATATTGGACGGATCGCTGACAATAAGGAGATCGACACCCTTGGCCTCCATGGCCTTCCGTGTCTTGGCGAGGCGATCCGCATATTCGCCGCGCGAGAATTTGAGATTGGGCTGCATTGTTCTTGGTCCTCGTTTGTTGGGCCTTGCGGCCAGCATCAGCTTTCGAAAATAGTCCCGGCATTCCCCGCCCGCGCACGGTCGCGGGCGAGCGTGGCGATCGCCGTGTCCTGGACGCCGGTGCCGGTCAAGTCGGCGATGGTGATGTCGCTGGCTGAGCGCCGGCCGTGCTTTTCGCCGGCGATGATCTGGCCGAGTTCGGTCACTTCGGCATCGGCCGCCATCACGCCCGCCGCGATGGCATGGTGCAGTTCGCCTAGCAGCCGCGTCTGTTTCGCGCTGTCCGCGACGTAGAGATCGGCCATGCGCAGGATCGCCGGAGCCATCTCGTTCTTGTGCTCGGCGTCCGAGCCCATAGCGGTGATGTGCTGGCCGGCCAAGACAAAGCCGGCTTTGATCAGCGGCTCGGTCGACGGCGTCGTGGTGACGATGATGTCGGCATCGGCGGCCGCATTTGCCGCGTCGGGGTCGGCGCGCACGGCGATGCCTAGTCTTT
>NZ_RZSX01000643.1:0-3791 GCF_004023105.1 Mesorhizobium sp. M5C.F.Ca.IN.020.32.2.1
GGCCAGGACGGCTTCGTCTGGCAGCGAACGGCAGCGGAGATGACGGCGCTCAGGGTTGGCGGCACATCAGACCATCTACCGACTCTGCAGCAGGCACTCGACCTGGTCGATGGTCGTGTGCCGATGGTCGTCGAGCTGAAAGGGGTCCCCGGCCAGGACGAAGGTCTGGTGGAAAGCGTTGGCGAGATGCTCAAGCACTACAAGGGCAAGGCGGCGATCATGTCGTTCGACCACTGGCTGATCCGCGATTTCCCGAAACACGCGCCCGGCATTCCGGGCGGGCTGACCGCTTACGGCAATGACGTCAAGCTGATCGAGGCGCATTTCGCCATGCTGGCGCACGACATCGCCTTCGCCTCCTACGCCGCCGGCGACTTGCCGAACCGGTTTGTCAGTTTCGTGCGCGAAAGGCTCAAAATGCCGGTCATCACCTGGACCGTGCTCGACCAACCGGCGGTCGACCTGACCTTTAGATATGCCGACCAAATGACATTCGAAGGATTCGAACCCGATCTTGTACAGGTCGCTTGAAACCGAGCTTGCATGGACCGGCACGGAGCTTAAATAAGCCTCATGGATCAAGGCGATGAAGGCGACGGGCAAACGGCGAATGGAGCGTATGCGATCCGGGTTGCCTCCGGCATCGGAGCCTTCACCTGCGCGGAATGGGATGGCCTCGGCGGTACCGCACGCGGCGATAGAGAAAACGGCTACAACCCCCTAGTTTCGTTCTCTTTTCTGAGCGCTCTTGAAGATTCGGGCTGCGCCGTGCAGCGCACCGGCTGGGGGGGCCATCATCTCAGGCTGGAGACAGCGCAGGGAAAACTGCTGGGTGCCGTTCCCTGCTACCTGAAATCGCACAGCCGGGGCGAGTATGTTTTCGATCACGGCTGGTCCGACGCGTTCGAGCGCGTCGGCGGGCGTTACTACCCAAAACTGCAATGCGCCGTGCCGTTCACGCCGGTCACCGGTCCTCGCCTGCTGGTCAACAAGGGCGAGGACAGTCGCGCCGTGAAAGCCGGCTTGGCAGCAGGCCTGAAGGCGGTGACGGACAAGCTCGGCGTCTCTTCCGCGCACGTAACCTTCGCGCAGCAGAAGGATGTTGGGGCGCTGGAAGCGGCGGGTTTCCTGCACCGCACCGACCAGCAGTTCCACTTCTTCAACGAAGGTTTTTCGACCTACGACGATTTTCTCGCCACTCTGGCGTCGCGCAAGCGCAAGGCCATGAAGAAGGAGCGGCGCGAGGCGCTCGCCCACGGCATCTCGATCGACTGGCTGACCGGCAGGGATCTCACCGAAAGGATCTGGGACGACTTCTTTGCCTTCTACATGGATACCGGCAGCAGGAAATGGGGGCGGCCCTACCTCAACCGCGAGTTTTTCTCGATGATCGGCGAGCGCATGGCCGGCGACATCCTGCTGGTGATGGCCAAGCGCCATGGACGCTACATTGCCGGCGCTATCAATTTCATCGGTTCCGATGCGCTCTACGGCCGCAACTGGGGCTGCATCGAAGACCATCCGTTCCTGCATTTCGAGGTCTGCTATCACCAGGCGATCGACTTCGCGATCGACCGTAAGCTGAAAGTGGTCGAAGCCGGCGCGCAAGGCGAGCACAAGCTGGCGCGCGGCTATAGGCCGGTGACCATGCATTCGGCGCATTACATCGCGCATCCCGGCTTGCGCAACGCGGTCGCCGACTATCTCAGGCGCGAGCGGCGCGAAGTGGAGCGGATGGGCGACTATCTTGAAGAGCACACGCCGTTCCGCAAGGATCTGGCGGACGGTTAGGGCGACGCGTCCAATTGGACGCACAAAGCATGCTCTAACACTTTGAATCTCCGCATCGTACTTTCCGAAAATCGATTCCGATTTTCGGGTTTGATGCGGTAGAGCAAGGCACAATCCGGAGCGCACGCCATGGCTGACCCCACCTACGACAGCAACAATATCTTCGCGAAAATCCTGCGCGGTGAAATACCGTCGCATCGCGTCTATGAAGATGACGCGATCGTTGCCTTCATGGATGTAATGCCGCAAGGGCCGGGTCATACGCTGGTTGTGCCGAAGGCGCAGTCGCGCAACCTGCTTGACGCGGACCCGGCAGTATTCGGCCCGCTCTTCGCCGTCGTGCAGAAGGTGGCGTTGGCGGTGAAGAAGGCCTTCGGCGCCGATGGTGTCACCATCCTGCAGTTCAACGAGCCTGCTTCGGGTCAGACCGTCTACCACCTCCATGTCCATGTCATTCCGCGCTTCCAGGGAATCCCTTTGAAGCCGCATAGCGGGCAGATGGAGAAACCGGAAGTGTTGACTGAGAACGCTGACAAGATACGAACAGAGCTGGGAAGCTGAAGCCGGGCGTCGCGCACAACGCCTCCAGCATCCACTACCTCTTTATCCAATAAAAAAGCCCCGTTTCCGGGGCTTTTTTAGTTTTCAGGCCATCACCCTTTGCGGGGCAGTTGCGGCACCAAGCTGCGCTTGCCGCCATCTTTGCCCTTGGGCTCCGCCTTCTGCGCGATCGCCTTTTTCGCGACGGGCTTCTTGCTGGCGGCCTTCTTGAGTTTCGGCGTGTCGTCCGGTTCTTCCTTCTTCGGCTTGACCGGCGCCTCGTCGGCGAGCGACTCGAGCTTCAGGCCGGTCTCGCCGGTCTCCTTCTTCTCGACGGTGACACGCACCGTGCCGCCCTTCTTGAGCTTACCGAACAGCACCTCGTCGGCCAGCGGCTTCTTGATGTGCTCCTGGATGACGCGGCCGAGCGGCCGTGCTCCCATGCGCTCGTCGTAGCCCTTCTCGGCCAGCCAGGCGATCGCTTCCTGCGACAGGTCGAAGGTGACGCCACGCTCGGAGAGCTGGGCCTCGAGCTGCATGACGAACTTCTGCACCACCTGGTGGATGACCGGAACCGGCAGCGAGCCGAACGGGATGATCGCATCGAGACGGTTGCGGAATTCCGGCGTGAACAGCCGGTTGATCGCCTCGACATCGTCGCCTTCGCGTTTGGTCGAGCCGAACCCGATCGCCGCGCGTTGCGCATCCGAGGCGCCCGCATTGGTGGTCATGATCAGGATGACGTTGCGGAAGTCGATCTGCTTGCCGTTGTGGTCGGTCAGCTTGCCGTGGTCCATGACCTGCAGCAGGATGTTGAACAGGTCCGGATGCGCCTTCTCGACCTCGTCCAGCAACAGCACGCAATGCGGATGCTGGTCGACGCCGTCGGTCAACAGGCCACCCTGGTCGAAGCCGACATAGCCGGGAGGCGCGCCGATCAGCCGCGAGACGGTGTGGCGTTCCATATATTCCGACATGTCGAAGCGGATCAGCTCGACACCGAGCGAGGCGGCGAGTTGCTTTGCCACTTCGGTCTTGCCGACGCCGGTCGGTCCCGAGAACAGGTAGGAACCGATCGGCTTCTCCGGTTCGCGCAGGCCGGCCCGCGCCAGTTTGATCGCCGAGGTCAATGCCGTGATCGCGGTGTCCTGACCGTAGACGACACGTTTCAACTCAACGTCGAGACCGGCCAGCACCTTCTCGTCGTCGGCGGAAACCGTCTTCGGCGGAATGCGGGCGATGGTGGCGATCGTCGCTTCGATCTCTTTGATGCCGATAGTCTTCTTTCGCTTGGCCTCCGGCACCAGCATCTGCGAGGCGCCGGTCTCGTCGATCACGTCGATTGCCTTGTCCGGCAGCTTGCGGTCGTTGATGTAGCGCGCCGACAGTTCGACCGAAGCCTTGATCGCCTCGGCCGTGTAGCGAACCTTGTGGAACTCCTCGAAATACGGCTTCAGTCC
>NZ_RZSX01000644.1:0-3779 GCF_004023105.1 Mesorhizobium sp. M5C.F.Ca.IN.020.32.2.1
ACCCAAAAGAAGGAACATTTCACCCGCAGAGCACCAAGCCCATACACCCTTCCAAGGGGCGGCATCATTTCGGAATCAGGGGGCGGTTAATTCTCGGAAGGAGGGGGCGAAATCATCTCGGAATCGGGGGGCGACATACCTCGGAATTTGCGGCCAGACGCCGCCTCGCGCACGATGTGCTCGACCCGGCTCGCCGTGAAGACGGTCGCGCCGGCTATCGAAAGGTGACTGCCGAGAACAAGGCAGAGCAGGAACATTGGCTGCTTGACTTGTATAGGAGGCCCTGGCCGACCTCGTCGTCCTGGCCCGATACATGCAGTATTGTCGGATGGGCTATTCGACCCGGCTGCTCGGCAAGACCATCAATATTCATCATGCTTTTCTGCCCTCCTTAGAGGGGGAAAAATCATATCATCAGGCCTGTGAAAGCGGCGTAAAAGTTGATCGGGGCGACGGCTCGATACGTCGCACCAGATCTCGATGAAGGATCGCACTATCATGCGGGACGTCGAGCGGCTTTACGCATACGGTGACAGTGGATGACCTTGTCGCCAAGGGTTGCGATGGCGAAAGCCGCGTCCTTGCTCGTACTGTTAAGTTACACCACTACAGGCATCATGCTCAATGGCAACAGAGCATCGCTTTCCCACCTGACAAGACATTCGCCGATGCCGCCAAAAAGCTGGTGACGCGCGGTGCAGGTCGCCAACGGGATGTGACAAGGGACGCTACTCCGGAGATGATCATCGCGTTACGATGACTTCGCTTCATCTCGAAACCAGATCAGCCCAATTCACAAACTGAATTTGACACAAGGCCTCTAGCGAATGAACATCAACCAACGGCTTGGACTTGAGCATCCCAACACTGCCTTGCGCTGAGGCGCTTCTGAAGTAATCGAGTGGGTCTCCGATGCAAGCAACGTGAAGCGTGCGGAACGAGCACCCGCATGGTCAAGCTAACGATTGACGGTACTATAGCGGACTCATGCAGATTGATCAAAAATCCGTTGCAGGCAAAGAGCTGATCGTCCAGGAACAGACCCAGCTTTTGGTAGTTGGCGCAGGTCCTGCAGGCCTGTCCGCCTCAATTGAGGCTGCTAGGCGAGGTATCTCGGTCGTGCTCATCGACGAGAACCCAGTCACCTTCAAGACGATGGGCAACGAGGTGCCACTGCACTATGGACAGGGCATGTCCGGCGTAGCGCGCAACCGCAATGCCATGATTGAGGCCTTCGTCACTTTAGAGCCACTGATCCAGGTCGCATTTGACGCTGGCGTGGACGTGCGGCTCGGAACCGCCTGTTGGGGGCTTTATGCAAATGGTCCCGGTGTCCACTGGCTCCCCGGTACGGTTGCCGGCCTAGCCGATCAGGAACGCGGTTGGCTGATCGGCGCCGAACACGTCATCGTCGCGGCCGGCCGGAGGGACATAGGGCTGGGCTTCCCCGGCTGGGAGAAGCCGGGCGTAATGGGCGCCACCGCGGCGGTTACACTCGCAACACGGTTCGGAGCCCTGAACCCTCGGCGTGTGGTGATCCTCGGCACGTCGGCGGAGGCGCTGAGTGCTGCCGCAGCACTTAGGGACGCCGGCATTGAGATCGCGGCGATTGTCGAACAGGCGACCGAGCACGTCGGTCCCGACCACCTTGTAACTGAATTGCTCGCCGGCGGCTGCGAATTACTGACCCATTGTGTCGTGCGCGAGGCGCTGGGAGGGGAATCGGTCGAGGGAGTGCTCATCGCCGCCGTAGACAAGGCCGGTCGAGCCGTAGGCGAAGAGCGCCGAATCGACTGTGAGGGCGTCGTGCTGGCGGTTGGCACGACTCCGGTCGTCGATCTCCTCGCCGCTCTCGGCTGCCATATCGCTTTTCAGCCGGAACGCGGCGGCTATGCGCCGGTGGTGGACGCGGGTCAGCGTACCAGCGTCTACAACATCTTCGCGGTCGGCGACTGTGCCGGCATTTGGCCTGCGAAGTCGCTCGACCGCAGAATCGCCGCGGGCGAAGGGCTACGCGCAGTCGGCGCCATCCTTGGGGACGCCGAAAACTTTGACTCGGCGGAGGGCTTGGATCCCGATCGGCCCGTCTACGATTTGTCAGCTTATCGTATGGGTTGGGTACGCGCCAGCGTCATAGAGGCGCGCGGCGGGTTCCACGTATGTCAATGTGAGGAGGTCACCGCCCGCGAGATACTCGAGGTGCGTCCGCCGCGCTATTTAGGCTGGCAAGCCGACCGTCGCAACGACCGCTCGCTCTCGTCCTTGCTAGACAAGGGCCCCCCAAACCCGGACCAGGTTAAGCGACTCACGCGCGCGGGCATGGGACCGTGCCAAGGACGGCGCTGCCGCGAGCAGATAGCGGCCTTGCTGGCGCTACAGGCCACCGCGCCGCTGGCTGCTATTCCTCTCGCAGGCTACCGCGCGCCGGTGCGCCCGCTGCCACTTGCGATCGCCAGCCAGCTTCCCGAATCGGCAGACCAGGCCCGACATTGGGAGCTCTGGTTCGGAATCCTCTCGCAGTGGCAACGCCCATCGGAGGTTCCCGAATTTTATACAGTTTCGACTAATGAAGCGACCGCCGCGGCGGTAAATGGTGAGCGAGGCGGCAGTGACTAAGGTCACGGGCGCATCAGTCGTCATTGTCGGCGGCGGGGTTACTGGGCTGAGCGCCGCCTGGTGGCTGGCACAATCCGGCGTCGACGTACTAGTTATCGAGAAAGGCATTGTCGGTTGGGAGGCGTCCGGTCGCAACGGCGGCGGCTGTGGGCACGTTACTTCGCCTCTCTACCCCGAGATGCTTCGGCTGTGGCCGATCATGGATCAACTGCTCGGCTATCCGACAGAGTTCTCGGCGAATCGGATCCACCTCGCCGTGACCGAGGAGCAATTAGCGGTCCAAAACCGCAGCGCTGCAGCAGTGAAGCGCCAGGGGTACCGCTGCGAGCTTCTCGACCAGAAGCAAATCAGCGAACTCGTTCCCCTCGCCGGCGACAACGTCGTCGGCGCGCATTTTTATCACTTCGGCGGGCACGCTAATCCACACCGCACAGTCCAGGGCTATGCTTGGGGGATGCAGGACCATGGCGGCCGGCTGATGCAACACTGCGCGGTCACGGGGTTCCGCACCGAAGGTGAGAGGGTGGTAGGCGTCGAGACAGAGCGGGGCCTGCTTGGCTGCGATCAGCTGGTGATTGCAGCAGGGCCGCACACTGGTCGCTTGTCCACGATGCTTGGGCAGGAGGTTCCTTTGGCGAGCGCGCGCGCCGAGATGATCGTGACCGAACCGCTACCCTTGATGGCTTACGGCGGTGTCGAGGGAAATGGCCTCCACGGCCGGCAGACACTGCGCGGCAATCTGGCCTTTGGAGGCGGTCCACACGAATGGCTGGAGCTATCCGACAGAGGCCTATCTGCCAACCCCACGACGCCGCTGATGGCGCATATCGGCCGCCGCCTGGTTGAGATGATGCCAAAGGCCGCGCACGCTAGCATCATCCGATCCTGGGCCGGCGTGATCGAGAACACGCCTGACGGGCGTCCCGTGATCGACCGGCTCTCGACGTTTCCTAATGTGGTTGTTGCGACTATGTCCAGCGTGGGCTTCGGTCTCTCGCCATCTAGCGGGCGAGCGATCCGCGATGTGGTTGTCGACGGCATCTGTAGCTTCGCGGACATTTCCTCATTCAGGCTGGCACGATTTGCGAGACTTGAGCCCGACTGGCGTGAATTGCAGGGATGGGTGTCGCTCGCGATGGAGGAGGCCCCATAGACCCCTATCC
>NZ_RZSX01000645.1:0-3777 GCF_004023105.1 Mesorhizobium sp. M5C.F.Ca.IN.020.32.2.1
GCGTTCGGCGGCGGGCCCAAGAAAATGACTGACCAGAAAATGATCGACCATCGCGGCAAGCGCTTCGACGGTTTCCGCCGACGGGACATCCGGCAGCGTCGACCTACGGATCATGACCACCTCGATGCCGAGCGCCCGCGCTGCGGCGATCTTGCCGTAGGTCCCCTCACCGCCGCTGTTCTTGGAAACGACGACGTCGATGCGGTGTTCCAGAAGCAGTGCACGTTCGTCGGCTTCCCGGAACGGCCCGCGCGCCAAGAGATAGGTCGCATCGGGCACAGCGAGCCTTGGCTCGACCGGATCAACGCTGCGGATAAGATAGTGATGTTGGGGTGCGGCCTCACAAGCGGCGACCTCCTGCCGCCCGAGCGCCAGGAAAACGTGGCGTGGAGCCGACCCCAGCGCCGTCACCGCGCTGGCAACACTGTCGACCAGCGTCCATCGGTCGCCTTCGGCAGGCTCCCAGCCCGGGCGCCTGAGCGCAATGATCGGCACGCCGGCCTCATGCGCCGCTTCCGTGGCATTGGCGGAGATTTGCGCCGCATAGGGATGCGTGGCGTCGATCAGCAGGTCGATGTGGGTCTCGTGCAGATATGCCGCCAGCCCGGCGGCACCACCGAAACCACCCGTACGGGTGGGCACGTCTTGCGCGACAGGATTTTCGGTGCGGCCGGCCAGCGACAGCGTGAGCGACACATCGGTGCGCGCGACCAGCTTTCCCGCCAGTTGCCGGGCTTCGGTGGTTCCGCCGAGGATCAGAATACGGTGGTTCATCATGCCTGCTGACGGTCCGCGCGGCGCCAAGCTCAACTCAAGATGGCTAACAATCGTCGGCATCGGCGAGGACGGTGTAGCGGGTCTCGGCGAAGAGGCCAAGCGGTTGATCGCCGAGGCCGAATTCGTCTTCGGCGGCACACGCCACCTTGCCCTTGTCGCATCGCTCACCAAAGGCGAAGCACGCGCCTGGCCGACCCCTTTCGATGCAGAAATGCGCGACGTGCTGGCACTTGCGGGTAAAAAGGTCTGTGTGCTGGCCTCCGGCGATCCGTCCTTCCATGGTGTCGGCGTCACCCTTGCTCGCAAGGTTCCGTTCCAGGAGACGCAGGTGATCCCCGCCCCTTCTGCCTTCTCACTGGCCTCCGCCCGCCTCAGCTGGGCGCTTCAGGATATTGAGACCATTTCGCTGCACGGCCGCTCGCTCGACCTGATCCGGCCGCTGCTGCATCCGGGCACCCGCATCCTTGCGCTGACCTCGGACGGCGATGCACCAGCCGCGATTGCGCGCCTGCTGACCGAACTCGACTTCGGCGCGTCGCGTCTAACGATTCTGGAGGCACTGGGCGGCCCGAACGAAAGGCTGCGTTCGACGCGCGCGGACGCCTTCGACCTCGAAAAGATCAACCCGCTCAACGTGCTGGCAATCGAAGTTGGATCGACTTCAGAAGGACGCATCCTGCCGCTGACGTCAGGCCTTGGCGATCATTTGTTCGAGCATGACGGCCAGATCACCAAGCGCGAGGTGCGCGCCATCACCCTGTCCGCCCTCGCCCCCAGGCGCGGCGAATTGCTGTGGGACATCGGCGCCGGCTCGGGTTCGATCGGCATCGAATGGATGCTCGCCCATCCCTCCATGCGCGCCATTGCCATCGAGGCCGACCCAACCCGCGCCGCCCGCATCCACCGCAACGCTTCACACTGTGGCGTGCCTGGCCTTGTCGTGGTCGAAGGCTCGGCACCGAAGGCGCTTGCCAGGCTAGGCACGCCCGACGCGATCTTCATCGGCGGCGGCGGCAGCGATACCGGCGTGCTGGGCGCGGCAATCAAGGCCCTGCGTGTTGGCGGCCGGCTGGTCGCCAACGCGGTGACGCTGGAGATGGAGGCGCTGCTTCTCGCCCGTCACGCCGCGGTCGGCGGCGATCTCACCCACATCTCTATCTCCCGTGCTTCACCGGTTGGTTCGATGCAGGCATGGCGGCCGGCTATGCCGGTCACCCAATGGAGCTGGGTCAAGCCATGATGATCGCGGGCATCGGCAGCCGCAAAGGCGTGAATGTGCAAGACGTTCTTGCGGCCATAGAAACCGCGCTGGAAGCGCATGGGCTGGCGATGACGGCGCTTTCGGCGCTCGCCACCGCTTCTCTGAAGCAGGACGAGCAGGCAATCTTCTCGGCGGGGCGCGAGCTCGCCCTGCCAGTGATCGTTGTCGAGGACGATGCGCTCAGGGCCGCGTCTTCGCGCGCAATCAGCCGCTCGAGCCTGTCGCAGGAACATGCCGGCACGCCGTCGGTTTCCGAAGCCTCCGCGCTTGCCGCCGCCGGGAAAGGCGCAAAACTGCTTGGGTCCCGCATCGTGCTCGGCCCGGTCACCTGTGCCATCGCCATCAGCGGAGACGCGGTATGACCGTCCACTTCATCGGCGCCGGACCGGGCGCGGCCGACCTCATTACGTTGCGCGGCAGCCGGCTGCTGGCAAGCTGCCCGGTCTGCCTCTATGCCGGCTCGATCGTCGCCCCGGAACTGTTGCAGCACTGCGCGCCCGGCACGAAATTGATCGACACCGCGCCGATGTCGCTCGACGAGATCGAAGCGGAATATGTGGCGGCCCACCAGGCCGGCCACGATGTCTCCCGCCTGCATTCCGGCGACCTGTCAGTGTGGAGCGCCGTTGCCGAGCAGATCCGCCGGCTGGAGAAGCACGGCATCGCCTATACGCTGACGCCGGGCGTGCCGTCGTTCGCGGCCGCTGCGGCATCGCTGCGCCGCGAACTGACCATTCCCGAAATCGCACAAAGCCTGGTGCTGACCCGCATCTCCGGTCGTGCCTCGAAAATGCCGCCCGGCGAAACCCTGGCCGGCTTCGGCCGCACCGGCGCGACGCTAGCCATTCACCTTGCCATCCACGCCATCGACCGTGTCGTCGCCGAGCTGACGCCATTCTATGGCGGCGATTGCCCGGTGGCGGTTGTCTTCCGCGCCTCCTGGCCGGACGAGCGACTGCTGACCGGCACGCTGGCGACGATCGCGGCGCAATTGGCCGCCGATCCGATGGAGCGCACGGCGATCATCTTCGTCGGCCGCTCACTGGCAGCGGAAGACTTTGGCGAGAGTTCACTTTACGACGCCCATTACCAGCGGCGTTTTCGCGGACGGGACGGATTGTGAACGACGGAACCGGAAGCAGAGGTGGAAACGCGACGATCGAACAGGCTTTGGCCCGGCTGAACTTCAAGCCGCGCCAGCTCGAGCCGGGCCATGTCTGGCTGGCCGGCGCCGGCCCCGGCGATCCCGGCTGCCTGACGCTGGAAGCGCTGGCCGCGCTTGGGCAGTGCGACGCCCTCGTCTACGACGCGCTGGTATCTCCCGATGTCGTGGCAGTGGCGGCGAGTGCCGAGCTGTTCTATGCCGGCAAGCGCGGCCGCCAACCGTCGATGAAGCAGGAAGACATCACCGCCTTGCTTGTGCGGCTGGCGCGAGAAGGCCGCCGCGTCGTCAGGTTGAAAGGCGGCGACCCCTATGTTTTTGGCCGCGGCGGCGAAGAGGCGCTGGCGCTGGCGCGCGAAAACATCCCGTTCCGCATCCTGTCCGGCCTGACTTCAGGTCTCAGCGCGCTGGCTGGAGCCGGCATCCCGGCCACCATGCGCGGCATCAACAAGGCGGTGATCCTGGCCACCGGCCACGCTGCCGGCACCGATGATGATCTCGACTGGGCGGCAATCGCCCGGACCGGCCAGCCGGTCGTTGTCTATATGGGAATGGCCAATCTGCCGCTGATATCAGC
>NZ_RZSX01000646.1:0-3776 GCF_004023105.1 Mesorhizobium sp. M5C.F.Ca.IN.020.32.2.1
TCTCCGAGCCATGCGGCCGCCAGCAGTCGCGCCGGCCTGTCGAAGACCTCCAGCGGTTTCAGATCGTCTTCCGCCCGCAGTTCCAGATATTCGGCGTTCCTGTAGCCTGCTTCGAGTATTGCGGCCCGTGCTTCCGCAAGCACCGCGCTGACAGGCCTTCCGTCGACAATTCGCGCGGCTGAGGCGAACAGGATCGAAGCAAGCCTGGGCGCTGCCTGACGTTCCTCCGGCGTGAGCCGCACGTTGCGAGAGGAGAGCGCAAGTCCATCGGACTCGCGCACCGTCGGGCATGCAGCGATCTCGATCGGGATGTCCAGATCTCGGGCCATGCGCCGCACGACGTGCAGCTGCTGAAAGTCCTTCTCGCCGAAGAAAGCGAGATCGGCCGCGGTCTGCAGGAAGAGCTTTGCGACCACCGTCGCCACGCCGTCGAAATGGCCCGGCCGGAAGGCTCCACAAAGACCCTCGCTGACGCCGCTGACCGTGACGGCAGTGGCGAAACCGTCCGGGTAGATCTCCCCGGCATCGGGTGTGTAGAGAATGTGCGCGCCCAGCGGCGCGAGCTTCTCCGCGTCCACCTCTTCCGTGCGCGGATAGGCGGCAAGGTCGGCGGCGCTGTTGAACTGCCTCGGATTGACGAAGAGCGTGACGATCACTCGTTCGGCCTTGGCCAGCGCCGCGCGCACGAGGCTGAGATGCCCTTCGTGCAAGGCGCCCATCGTCGGCACCACGCCAACCCTGGCGCCCTCGCGGCGCCATTCGGCGACCGTCGCACGGAGCTCGGCCACGGTCCTCACGATCGGCACGCTCACGCTGCTTCTCCGTCCTTGACGCTGCTTGTACCGACACTCTTTGGGACATCGGCGAAAACGTGCTCCGCGGCAGGAAAGCGCCGTCCGCGCACCTCATTCGCATAGGCTGCGATCGCTGCTTCCGCTTGATCGCCAAGATCCGCGTAGCGCTTGACGAATTTCGGCCTGAACGCGGTGAAGTGCCCGAGCATGTCGTCGGTCACCAGGATCTGGCCGTCGGTGCGAAGTCCAACACCGAAAACGACGCCAGGCCGATTATTTCAGCAAAACAGCGACTACATCCGTCTGAGTTTCGAGCTGTTGGAGTACAGTTAACAAACCGCTTGGTTCAACTGGTGTAGATGCTTGCATGATACATTCATTGAACTTGGCTTCGACGTCCGCCCATTTCGGCGGCCCGTTAATTCCACGCTGCGTGATGCGACGCCCATCTTTGAAGATAACCTCGACATCGACAGTGTCGGCAATCGTCTCGTCTGGGAGTCGCATCTCGATCCGTCGCATATACTGGCGGAGGCTCTCCGACGCGAGTAAGTCCGAGTTGAAATGCTCCATTTTCAGCGAGCCGTGAAGCATGGCAACGGCCACGGTGAAGTTCATGCTGAATCTGGCCTCGGTTGGTGTCTGCGGCTCCGGGCATTGCAGGTCTTTCATCGACATCTCGGTCGGGACATAGCAGATGATTCTGTCGACCTCCTGGATTTCAAAATCAGGAAGATTTCGAATCGTGATCATTGCATCGATGCAGGTATGCGCCACCTGGCAGCAGGGAAAAAGCTTCACCTTCAGACCGGGGCTTATAAGTTCAAAGTGCTCACCCGCCAGCGGCGGAAGCGCGGAACCCTGCGTATTTGTTGTCGAAATATCGACATCGCGGTGACGGCCGCCTGTGAAGGCGTTAGCTAGTCCGTACTGTCCCGCAAGAATGTCCCTTCCGGCCGTGAATTGCTTTTCCGCCAGCGCAGCCGCGATATAGCCGCCTCTTGCCGCGAGGCCAGAGTGTAGTGGCTTCACCATCGTGCCGCTGTTGCTGAGAATGCCGCAAGCGTGTGAACAGGCGATCGCTAGCGCACGCTCACATCCCAAGGCATCAAGGCCCCGGAGCGCCGCACAGGCTGTCGCAGCACCAAGAAGTCCGACCGTCGATATTGTGTGCCAGCCTTGACCTTTATGGTCTAACCTGAAGGACTTGCCTACTTTGCAGGTGACCTCCATTCCTTTGATATAGGCAAGAATGAAATCAAAGCCTCGCAGGATTCTTCCGTGATTCGCAGATAAATCGGAAGCCGTCACGAGTAGGGCGGCTACGATAGGCGCGCTGGGATGGCCCGGCATTGACACGCTTGTGTCGTCAAAGTCTAGCTCATGGGCAGCTGTTCCGAGCAACTCGGCTGCGGCATCCATGGTCTTGGCGTATCCCCAGCCCGGTACGGGAACGTCTTTGGGCGTGCCTGCCCAATAGTTCGCTTCTGCCAGTATCCTTATAGTTTTCGAACTGCTTCCCGCGAAGATGCAGGCCAGAGTGTCTGCGATATGGAGCTTCGCTTGCTGAATGACATCCTTCGGAGGAAGGCGAGAGTCCGCCGTATATTGGGCGATCAGTTCAGCTGTCGAATTCGTCATCTCAAAAATTCTCCGTCCTTTAAGAGCTCTTTGCGTGCCGCGGCCCCTACATGCTGAAACGCGCGGCGCGCATTTGTCGTAGTGTTCGCACCGGCGAACTGCATCGTGCCTAGCGGCGTCTCGCCTGAAACAGCCGGTGGCTGCCCGAGAGAAAGAATTCGCGCCGCGACCCGGCCCCGCACAAGCGCGCTCTGTGCGACAATGCGATGCACGATGTACTCGGCTCTTCCTTGCAGTGCGCCTAGCGCGGCAGGCAGCGTGAGGTCCTGATGGGTTAGGACCTCACGTTGCCCACCGAGCCGTTCAACAGGTTTGCAGTTCCATGGAAGGCTGAGTAGGAAGGGCCATCGGGCCGCTCGCACATCTCCTACGGCTTGCCCATTTTGTTGGACCCGGTCCTCTCAATCAATACCACGCGATCGGCCAGGATCATGGCCCCTTGCACCAGGGTTAGCGCTCAACCTCGCGGTTCCATCGCTTGGTCCAATCTTCACGCTGCTTGTTCACTGCCAGCCAGTCGGTGGGCACCAGCTTTTTCACCTGATCAAGGCCATAAATCACCTTGGCCGCGAGTTCAGGTTCGAGTTTAACCTTGCTGTTGGTGGGGCCGTACCCAGCTGACTCGGCCATAGCAACCTGCCCCTCGGGAGAGAGGAGAGACTCTATCAGGAACCGCTCGGCCAACTCTTGTTGCGGTGCGCCCTTTACGACGCATGCAGCGGTCATAGCCTGTTCGGCGCCTTCTTTTAGAACCGCGAACTTAACCGGCGCACCCTGATCGGCAAGGTACATCGTACGCGTATCGCTCCACACGGCTAGCGCAGCTTCGCCGGTCTGCAGCATCTGCGACACGTTTGAATTGTTACCCTCCCAAGCGAATACATTTGACGCAATTTTTTCCGAAAACGCCTTGAAACCGGGTTCGATGTTCGCTTCGCTGCCGCCATTGGCCTTTGCAACCATCACCAAAGCCTCGACGCCGAACCCGGCGAACGGGCCAATCGTGACTTTGCCCTTGTATTTGCTGTCGCCCAAATCATTCCAGGACGTTGGGGCATCCCAGCCGTTCTTGGCAAAGACTTCCGTGTTGTAGGCCAAACCGGTCGCATAAAAACCGGTGCCGATGGCCGTGCCACCATCCATTCGGGCGGGCGGATAGATATCATTTATCACCGGGTCCTGGGGCAATGGCGCGCACAGATCCAGATCAATCGCCTGGAGCATAACGCTGCTGTCGATCCACAGGAGCGAAAGGTCCTGATTGCCTTTTTGAGCGATCACCTTGGCCAGCGTGTCGCTCGAACTGGCGGGTACGTAGACGACATTGGCGCCTGTTCTAGA
>NZ_RZSX01000647.1:0-3773 GCF_004023105.1 Mesorhizobium sp. M5C.F.Ca.IN.020.32.2.1
GTGCCAGAAAAACCAGTGGTAGAAAAAACAGCGTCGCCAATATTAATCGTCATATTGTTTCCTTGGCAGCCGAGGTAGAGCGCGTTGGACCCTGTCCGATGTCCCATGATAATATGTCAAGAAAACGCTTCGGGAGGAACCCGCCAACCATGTCCAAAACACCCGATTCGGGCAAAGCGGAAGATGACCAGGCTTCGACCGTCGAGCAATATCTGGTGAAGGACCCGGAGCGCTTCGCCTTGAACATGGCGCGCATGATCGAGCAGGCCGGCAAGGCGGCTTCCGCATGGGCCGAGCCGCGCGAAAAAGGCGACGTGCGCGATCATGTCGCCGAGCCGGTCGTCGACATGGTGAAGACCTTCTCCAAGCTCAGCGAATACTGGCTTTCCGACCCGCAGCGTGCCCTGGAGGCGCAGACGCGGCTGTTCTCCGGCTACATGACCGTCTGGGCCAACTCCATCCAGCGTCTCAGCGCCGGCGGCGAAGATGCCGAAGACGCGGTCAAGCCCGAGCCCGGCGACAAGCGTTTCCAGGACCCGGAATGGGGCCGCAACGCCTTCTTCGATTTCCTCAAGCAGGCCTATCTCGTCACCTCGCGCTGGGCGGCCGAGCTGGTCGAGCACGCCGATGGCCTGGACGAGCACACCCGCCACAAGGCCAGCTTCTACGTCAAGCAGGTGTCCAACGCCATCTCGCCGTCGAATTTCATCCTGACCAACCCGGAGCTGTTTCGCGAGACCGTCGCTTCGAATGGCGAAAACCTGGTGCGCGGCATGAAGATGCTGGCCGAGGACATCGCCGCCGGCAAGGGCGACCTGAAACTCCGGCAGGCCGATTATTCGCCCTTCGAGATCGGCAAGAACCTCGCCACGACGCCCGGCAAGGTGGTGGGCCGCAGCGATGTCGCCGAGATCTTGCAATACGATCCGGCGACCGAGACCGTACTGAAGCGGCCGCTACTGATCTGCCCGCCATGGATCAACAAATTCTACATTCTCGATCTCAACCCGCAAAAGTCCTTCATCCGCTGGGCAGTAGAGCAGGGCCACACCGTCTTCGTCATCTCCTGGATCAACCCGGACGAGCGGCACGGCACCAAGAGTTGGGAGGCTTATATCCGAGAGGGACTGCAATACGGCCTGGACACGATCGAAAAGGCCACCGGTGAAAAGGACGTCAATGCCGTCGGCTATTGCGTCGGCGGCACGCTTCTGGCTGCGGCCCTGGCGCTGATGGCGCAGGAAGGCGACCACCGCATCAAATCGGCCACCTTCTTCACCACGCAGGTCGATTTCACCTATGCCGGCGACCTGAAAGTGTTCGTCGACGAGGAGCAGGTTGCGGCCGTCGAAAAGGCGATGAACGAGAAAGGCTATCTCGACGGCACCAAGATGGCGACCGCCTTCAACATGCTGCGCTCGGGCGACCTGATCTGGCCCTATGTCGTCAACAACTACATGCGCGGCAAGGATCCCCTGCCCTTCGATCTGCTCTACTGGAACGCCGATTCGACCCGCATGGGCGCGGCCAACCATTCCTTCTATCTGCGCAACTGCTATCTCGAGAACAGACTTTCGCAAGGCATGATGGAGCTGGCGGGCCGCGTGGTTTCGCTGAAGGACGTCACCATCCCGGTCTACAACCTCGCCGCGAAGGAAGATCACATCGCGCCGGCGCTTTCGGTGTTCCTAGGTTCGAAGTATTTCGGCGGCGAAGTCGACTACGTCATGGCCGGCTCCGGCCACATCGCCGGTGTCGTCAATCCGCCGGCAGCGCAGAAATATCACTACTGGACCGGCGGCAAGCCGGGGGGCGACTTCGACCAGTGGATCGCCGAGGCCATAAACCATCCCGGCTCCTGGTGGCCGCACTGGCAACGCTGGGTCGAGGCGAAGGACAACACCCGCGTGCCGGCCCGCAAACCCGGCAAGCACATGAAAACTCTGGGCGACGCGCCAGGCACCTATGTCAAGGTGCGTGTGTAACCTTCTGTAATGTGTGGTGAGTTGACGCGCCGGTAAAAGAGGGCGAAATGGTGTCGTCAACCCTCAGGCAGTCTCGATTCCTCTTTAGCCGTCGAATTACTCTGGGGCTTGCGGATTTGACACAGGTCTCGTTTCCGTTCGGGGACAAGGATTTATTTCGGCGGGACGTTTCGACGCCGCCAATGACGTACCGGCCGGACATCGAGGGGGAATTTTGTTTTGAAATCAGTAGGATCGCGCCTCGCGAAGGGAGAAAGCCGCGCCATTGCGGCCGCGCTTTTCTCCGTGCTCCTGGCGTCCTGCACCTCGGCCGGCGACCCGTCTCTATCAGTCGGCATGCCCGGTTATAACGCCTCTGCTACGGATATCAGCACGGCCTCTGGTACCCAACAGGTCGCCGTTGATTCGTCGTCACAGATCACGACTTCACAGATGACGATGACCGCCGAGGGCGACGCAAGCCTTCCCGAGCAGGTCGGCTATGTGCCAATGGGCAAGCCGGGAACCCAGGGGGGAGCCCCTCAGGGAGGCGCCAAGTCCGATGCCGGCTTCCCCGTCACGGCTCCTGCGCGCGCAGACGCTGCTGCGGGCCAGACGCCGCAGCCCCAGCAACAGTCCGCGCAGACGGTTGAACAAGCCGATGCTGCAACGCAGAAGGCTGAAACCGCCGGTGCAGGCACGGCCGCGCCGAAGTCCAAGGCCGAGACCGCCGCACCGGCGATGAACAATCCGGTCTATGTGACCGCCGGAGAGCCGCAGCCGCAAGCCTATGCGCCGAAGAAGAAGGGGTTCCTCGCCTCTTTGTTCAGCGCCACGCCGGCCTCGGCGGCGCCTGCCCCGCAGACCAGCAACAGGTCGGGCGAGCAATCGACGGCGGCGCAGCCCAAGGCGGCGGCAAAGCCGACCATCACCTTGGCCTCGGCCAAATCGGCTGAAAAGCCGGTGCAACTGGCTTCGATCGGCGATACCAGCCATTTCACCGATGACGCGCTGCCAGGCGTACGCAAGACCGCACTCTTCGAGATCAAGCGCAAATCCGGCCTCGACGACGACAGCGACGTCGATCTGAACGAGGATGAAGGCGGCGCCTATCAGGTGGCATCCGCTGCCGGGCTTGCCCGGCTGGCGCCCAACGGTCTTTTGAAGCAGACCGAGAATGTCGACGTTGCCTGCCTGAAGCCTTCGCTGGTCCGCGTGCTCAAGACGATCGAGGGACACTACGGCAAGAAGATGATCGTCACCTCCGGCTATCGTGATCCGGCCCGCAACCGCCGCGCCAACGGCGCCAAGAATTCGCTGCACATGTATTGCGCTGCTGCCGACATCCAGGTTCCAGGCGTCTCGAAATCGCAGCTGGCAAGCTACATCCGCAGCATGCCCGGGCGCGGCGGCGTCGGCACCTACTGCCATACCGAATCCGTTCACATCGACGTCGGTCCCGAGCGCGACTGGAACTGGCGCTGCCGCCGGCGGCGGTAACGGCTGGTTCTCCCTCTCGTTATCGGCGTTCGCAGTGCGCCATCTGAGGACGGCATGCGCTGTGGCGTCGAACCGGGCTAAATCGTGGAAAATGCGCGGTTTTGCGGCCAATGAAAAAAGTTGTCGCAGGCGGCGGCAGACGGGTTGCCGGTTTGGTGCAACGCAACTATAAGCGCTCACATCTGAGCGCGCCCATCGTCTAGCGGTCAGGACACCGCCCTTTCACGGCGGTAACAGGGGTTCGATTCCCCTTGGGCGTACCAGACTTTTCAGGCACTTAGCCGAAAATCTCCGTTTCTTGTCCAATCC
>NZ_RZSX01000648.1:0-3769 GCF_004023105.1 Mesorhizobium sp. M5C.F.Ca.IN.020.32.2.1
CGAATGTCAATCCGCAGCATCGGCGGCATCGCCACCTGCAAGGTGGCAAGCGCGCGGAACGCATTCTCGACGCAGGCGACGGCATCGAGCTCGAGCTTCACGATCGCGCGCAATTCGACTTCGGTGAGTATCGTCATTCGGCTCATGCGGCGCTCTCCTCAATTGCTGCGCCGCAAACGACTTTCCTGTGCAGCGTCATGTCGATGTTGCGGCCCGACAGAATGTGCACCGTGGGGCCGCTCGCCCTGACTTTGCCGGACAGCACGGCGGCGATGCCGACCGCGCCGGCGCCTTCGACGATCTCGCGCTCCTGTTCATAGGCATGGCGGATGCCGGCGGCGATCTCGCCCTCGTCGAGCAGGATCACGTCGTCGAGCAGGTCGCGGCACATCGAGAAGGTCAGCCGGTTGTCGAGGCCGATGCCACCGCCAAGCGAATCCGCCAGCGTCGGCAGTTCCTCGACCAAAACTGGATGTCCGGCATTGAGGCTCGCCTTCATCGCGGCACCCAGCGCCATCGAAACGCCGATAACCTTCGTGCTCGGACTGACGCCCTTCACGGCCGCGGCGACACCCGCTGCCAGTCCGCCGCCGGACAGCGGCACCAGCACCAAAGCGGCGTCCGCAACCTGCTCGATGATCTCCAGCCCGAGCGTGCCTTGCCCGGCGATGATACCAGGATGGTCGAAGGGCGGCAGCATGACCAGCCCCCCTTCCGCGACCAGCCGGTCGACCTCCTGCTGCGCATCGTCCTGGCTGTTGCCGACGATGCGGATCTCGGCGCCAAGCCGACGGATTTCATCGAGCTTATTCTGCGGCACCCGTCGCGACATGCAGATCGTCGCGCGCATGCCTTCGAGCTTCGCCGCATGAGCGAGCGCCCGGCCGTGATTGCCGGTCGAGGCGGCGACCACGCCACGCGCCTTCTCCTCGGCGTTCAGCGACGCGATGGCGTTCGAGGCACCCCGCAGCTTGAAGCTGCCGGTGGTCTGCCGATGTTCGAGCTTGAGATAAACAGGCGCACCCAAGTGCCCGGAAAGACTCGGAGAAAGCACGGTCGGCGTGCGTTCGACCTTAGCTGCGATGCGCTCGCGCGCCGCGCGGATATCGGAGAGGGTGACGTCGTTCGCGGTCATGACCTTTGCTTTGCAATCAATTCAAAGGCAGCGTCATCAGACGGCCGAATTCGGCACGCGGCTCGTCGTCCCCGCAAAGCCGCAGACAGTTCCAGGCCGTCGCCTGGTTGCTGGTGACGACCGGACGGCCGATCGCCTCTTCCATGCCGACTACGGCAAGTGCTGCCCGCAGCGCAGTGCAGGAGACGAACAGCGCGTCGGCTTTTTCGTCCATCGCATCGAGCGACAGATCGACCAGCGACGCAGGCGCAATCCGCGCCATCTCGCGGTCGTCCTCGAAGCCGAGACAGGTGAAGCCGGCGATCTCGAAATCATGCGCCGCGAAATAGGCCGCCATCGGCCGGCTGGTTTCGACCGTATAGGGAGTAAGGATGCTGATCGTCCTGGCGCCCAGCGCCTTCAAACCACGCACGCCTGCCATCGGCGGCGTAACCACTGGCACGCCGGGCTTGGCCGCCTGCACCGCCGCCTCGATCTCGGCATCGCCGATGACCACGGAGGCCGAGGTGCAGGAATAGCAGATCGCGTCGAGCGGCTCATCGGGCAGGATGAGCGCCGCGCCCGCCGTAAGCGACGGCTGCATCTTGCGCAAATTGTCCGGCGTCGTCGGATTGGCGTAGGGAATGCGCGCGACATAAACGCCGATCCGGTCGCTCGCCACCATGCGGCGAAAATCCGGTTCGGTCGTATGGTCGGTCGCAAGGATGATCAACCCGACGCGCTTTTCCAGGGGACGCGCGTCGAGCCCCGGCCGTGTCGGCGTCAGTCTGATCTCGGGCGAGTTTTTCATGAAAGACTACCTCTCGATCTTGCCGTAACGGCGTTCCAGCCAGCGTAGCAGCACGACCGAGAAAAGACTGATGACGAGGAAGAAGGCGCCGACCAAGGTCATCGGCTCGACATAGCGGTAATAGGTGTTGGCGACGCTCTTGGCCTGGTTCATCAGTTCCAGCACGGTGATCGCCGACAGCAGCGGCGTCTCCTTGAACATCGCGATGAAGTAGTTGGCAAGCGCCGGGATCATCGGCGGAATCGCCTGCGGCATGATAATGTGGGTCCAGGTCTGCCTGGCGTTCAGATTGCAGGCCTTGGCGGCTTCCCATTGGCCGCGCGGCACATTCTCGATACCGGCGCGATAGACTTCAGCCGTGTAGGTGCCGTAATGCAGGCCGAGGCCGATGACGCCGGCCACCAGCGGCGGCAGCAGGATACCGATATCGGGCAGCACGTAGAAAATGAAATAGAGCTGCACCAAAAGCGGCGTGCCGCGAATGAATTCGGCGAGGAAGCCGACGGTGCGCGACAAGCCCTTGTTCGGCGAGCGCCGCGCCAGCGCGATGGCCAGCCCCACGATCGCGGCCAGAACCGAGCCGAGCAGCGTCGCCAGGATGGTGATCTTCACGCCCTGGATCAGCGTCGGCATGATCTCCCAGACGAAATTCCAATCCCACTCCATTATGAGGCCCGATCCATCATACGCGCACCCCGTCGAGGCCGCGCGCCATGCGGCGTTCCAGCGATCTCACGCCCCAGGAAATGATCAGCGCAAGGACGAAATAGATGATGAGAATGGTGGTGAACGGCACCAGCGTGTTGCCGGTCTGCGAGCGCACCACCTGCGCCTGGAAGGTCAGATCGGCGAGCGAGATCAGCGAAACGACGGCGGTGGCCTTGAGCAATTCGATGGCGTTGTTGCCGAAGGTCGGCAGCATGACCAGCAGCGCCTGCGGCAGGATGACATGGCGCATGCCTTGCCAGCGGCCGAGATTAAGCGCGGTGCAGGCCTCGTACTGTTCGCGGCCGATCGACTGGATGGCGCCGCGCACCACCTCCGCCGCATAGGCGCCGACATTGAGGCCGAGCGCCAGCACGCCCGCCTGCAGCGGCGTCAGCGAAATGCCGATGAAGGGCAGCACGAAATAGGCCCAGAACAGCTGCACGAAGATCGAGGTGCCGCGGAAGAATTCGATATAGGCGGTGGCCAGCGCCCGAATGGCGAAAAAACGCGACAGCCGCCCCAGCCCGGCGAGAAACGCCATGATCAGGGCAAGCACCGACCCCATCAGCGTCAGCTCGATGGTAACAA
This sequence comes from Mesorhizobium sp. M5C.F.Ca.IN.020.32.2.1, assembly GCF_004023105.1. Taxonomy (NCBI): domain Bacteria; kingdom Pseudomonadati; phylum Pseudomonadota; class Alphaproteobacteria; order Hyphomicrobiales; family Phyllobacteriaceae; genus Mesorhizobium; species Mesorhizobium sp. M5C.F.Ca.IN.020.32.2.1. The sequence continues at coordinate 3,222 of NZ_RZSX01000648.1, forward strand.
GCGCTCCCTGCATTATCAGGCCGAAATAGCCGGACCATTGGGTCATTGGGTCGGGAGTTTCCGCGTTCAATGTCTAGCGAGACGTTGGTTCCAGCGTTCTTCTCCCCGTTCACGGGGGAGATGATGCCGGCAGGCAGATGAGGGGCGGCGCGAACCAACCAAAGTATGGCGCTGCCCCCATCCGACCCTTCGAGCCACCTTCTCCCCGCGAACGGGGAGAAGGAAAAGGGCGCCTACTTTGCCGAGCAGAGCTTGTCGCGGCTTGTCGACATCGCTGCCGCTGCCGAGAAGCCGTAAGGCTCGATGATCTTGGCGAATTCACCGGACTCCTTCAGCTTGGCCAACTCGACGTCATAGGCGTCGCGCAGCGCTTCGTCGCCCTTCTTGAAGGCTGCGCCGTCGCAATAGACCGGCGCGCCGACCACCGGAGCGACAACTTCGAGGTTCGGGTCGTTGGCCTTCTTGACCAGATCATTGATCGACAGCACTGGCAGCGAATAGGCGTCGATGCGGCCGTCCTGCAGCATCTTCAGGCCGCTCTGGCCGTC
>NZ_RZSX01000649.1:0-3768 GCF_004023105.1 Mesorhizobium sp. M5C.F.Ca.IN.020.32.2.1
GTAGAAATGCAGCGCCGATACCGCCACCCCGCTTCGCGTCGCCACCTGGCCGACCGTCAGTTCCGTCACCGCCATTCGAATTTTCCGCTTGACCTCAAGTTAAGTTGAGCTTGTAACGAAGAAACCCTGGACATGCAAACCGCAGGAGAAGGCGATGTGCGCCTGGGTGAGAATGACAAAAGAGGGTGCGCTCGTCGGCCAGAAAGCGGCCGTGTTCGCTGCGCCCACTGAGGGTCTGCGAATGCTATCCGAGCTGCCGGTTCGCTTCACCGGCCACCATGGCGACGGACAGCGCGACGTTGATGCTGCGCGCGCCCGGCTGCATCGGGATGATCAGTCGCGCATCCGCCGCCTCGTGGACAGGATCCGGCACGCCTGCGGATTCGCGGCCGAACAAAAGAATGTCGGCGTCGGCGAAGGCGAAATCGGTGTAGGCGTTCGCGGCTCTGGTCGACAGCAGCACCAGCCGCCGCGCTTCGCCTCTGCGCCAGTTCTCGAAGGCGTGCCAGTCGACATGCCGGGTCAGAGCCGCCAGTTCGAGATAGTCCATGCCGGCCCGTTTCAGCGCCCGGTCGGAGAGCAGGAAGCCGGCCGGTTCGATGATGTTGACGCCGAGGCCGAGGCAAGCGGCGAAGCGCAGGATTGTTCCGGTGTTGCCGGCGATATCCGGCTGGTAGAGCGCGATGCGGAGACGGGTGTTCATTTCCGCATCCTTCTAATAAGTGGCAGATCGGCCACAGCAGGCTCGCGGTTTTGGAAATTGCTGGACTGGCGGGTGGTCATTTTCTGCGAAGTCGATTATACGCCGGGCATTGTCAACCCGAACCGATGGAGGGGTAATTCATGATGATTATGTACATCCAGCGCCCCTCTTGTGGGCTTACCAGCCTGCCGGCGGTTTCGGTACGACGATTCTCCTGACCTTTTAGACTTCGATCGCACCGATTCTTAGCCGAAACCCTTTTCGGCCTTCGAAGGAATCCTGCGATGTTTTTCAAGCTGTCGAAGGGGCTGAACGCCCCGCCTGAACACGCCTCTGTTCAATCCCTGCCTTTCGCCGGCCATTGGCCCGCGAACAGGGCGGACTTTTTTCTGTATTTTCACATGGAGGACGGACCGATGTTCGATCCCTGCAAAATTCCCGGTTCAAGAAGCCTGCACGAGCACAGGATGGCGACATGGGCGCTTTTGATCGGCGAAACCTATTCGTCTGCGGCTCACGCCGAGACCCGCCGGCGCCCACATCGCGGCATGCTGCCGGACGTCGATTTCTCGCGCGCGGTTCCCGACCGCAGCCGGCCGTCGCTGGTGCGCCGGATCATCGGGCTGATCCGGCCCAGCGCAAAAACCAGCGCGAAACTCCGGGTCGTCGACACAGCACTGTCAGGATCGTCAAGCGAGCCTGTCGGCGAAAAGCCCGCGACATCCTATATTGCGCGAAGCAGGACCGGCGGCCCGAGTGATTCCGGGACGCCGGCCCTTGCCGCCACGCGATCCCATGGCGCTACGCGCCCCAAGGATGCCACGCGCTCCGCGCCGTGTGAGCGAAAACAAGCATATGAGTACCAAGACAATGTTCCGCTGGTTTGAAACAAAGCTCGATCCGTTCCCTGCCGAGGAGCCGGTCGAGCCGCCGAAGACGCTGATCGCCTTCTGCGTGCACTATACGCGCGGCGCCTGGCCCTACATCGCTGTCGATGCGACGCTGGTGACGGCTATCGCCCTTGCCGAGGTGTGGATGTTCGGCTTCATGGGCCGGATCGTCGACTGGCTGTCGGCGCAGAATCGCGAGACATTTCTGCAGACCGAGGGCTGGAAGCTCGCCGGCATGGCTTTCATTGTGGTTTTCGCGCTGCCGGCGACGGTCTGGTTCCATGCGCTCCTCAACCAGCAGACGCTGATGGGCAACTATCCGATGCGTATCCGCTGGCAGGTGCATCGCTACCTGCTCAAGCAGTCGATGGCCTTCTATCAGGACGAGTTCGCCGGACGCATCGCGACCAAGCTGATGCAAACGGCGCTCGCCGTGCGCGAATGCGTCATCAAGCTCATCGACGTGCTCAACTATGTCGTGGTCTATTTCCTCGGCATGCTGTTCATTGTCGGCTCGGCCGACTGGCGGCTGGCGGCACCGCTTGCCGTCTGGCTTGCCGGCTATATCCTGCTCTTGCGCTATTTCATCCCGCGATTGGGCAAGGTCGGCGAGGAGCAGGCCAATGCGCGCTCGACCATGACCGGCCGCGTCGTCGACAGCTACTCCAACATCCAGACGGTCAAGCTGTTCTCGCATGCGCGGCGCGAGGCGTCCTTCGCGCGGGAAGGCATGGCCGGCTTTCTCGATACTGTTTACCGGTCGATGCGGCTGGTGACGCAGCTCTACGGCCTGCTCTACATCCTGAATTCGCTGCTGTTGTTTTCGGTCACCGCGATCTCGCTGTGGCTGTGGCTCGGCCAGGCGGTGACGATCGGCGCCGTCGCCCTGGTCATCGGCCTCGTGCTTCGTCTGTGGGGCATGTCGCAATGGATCATGTGGGAAATGTCCACCCTGTTCGAGAATATCGGCACGGTGCAGGACGGCATCAGCTCGATTTCGCTGCCGCGCCTCGTCGAAGACATGCCTGGGGCCAAGGATATTGCCGTGACCAAGGGCGAGATCCGTTTCGAGGACATCCGCTTCCACTACGGCAAACAGAAGGGCGTGATCGAAAGCCTGTCGCTGACGGTGAAGCCGGGCGAAAAGGTCGGCATCGTCGGCCGCTCGGGCGCCGGCAAGTCGACGCTGGTCAACCTTCTCTTGCGCTTCTACGATCTCGAGAGCGGCAAGATCCTGATCGACGGCCAGGAAATCGCGGCGGTGACGCAGGATTCGCTGCGCGCCCAGATCGGCATGGTCACGCAGGACACCTCGCTGCTGCATCGTTCGGTGCGCGAGAACATCCTTTATGGCCGACCGGACGCCAGCGACGAGATGCTGGTCGAGGCAGCTCGCCGCGCCGAGGCGCCTGATTTCATATCAAGGCTTTCGGACGCCAGTGGCCGCACGGGTTTCGATGCGCATGTCGGCGATCGCGGCGTCAAATTGTCCGGCGGCCAGCGGCAACGCATTGCCATTGCCCGCGTTATGCTGAAGGACGCGCCGATCCTCATCCTCGACGAAGCGACGTCTGCGCTCGATTCGGAGGCCGAGGCGGCGATCCAGGAGAACCTCTACAAGCTCATGCAGGGCAAGACCGTCATCGCCATCGCGCACCGGCTCTCGACCATCGCGGCGATGGACCGGCTCGTCGTCATGGATAAGGGCCGCGTCATCGAGGAAGGTTCGCATGAGGAACTCGTCGCCGCCGGCGGGCTCTATGCGCAGCTTTGGCAGCGCCAGTCGGGCGGCTTCCTGCTCGACGACGGTGCCGCCGCCAACGATGCCATCATCAAGGGTCAAGCAGCAGAATGATGGCCGCAGAATGATGGCCGCAGAATGATGGCAGCAGAATGAGGGCAGCAGAATGATGGCCGCCGAATGATGTTTGCCGTCTATCGCTGGTTCGAGAACTGGGTCTATCCGTTCAGGGAGCCCGCGGACCTTCGGCCACCGATCAGCGTCAGCGGTTTCCTCTGGCACTATGTCGGCCAGGCGAAGGTCGCCTTCTTCGCCATGCTGGTCATCGGCGGTATCGCGCCGCTGGTCGAGGCCGGACTGTTCTACTTCGTCGGCAGGCTGGTCGACATTCTCGACCAGCTCCCCGGCGAGCGCAGCTGGGACGCGCTGTGGAC
>NZ_RZSX01000064.1:0-13043 GCF_004023105.1 Mesorhizobium sp. M5C.F.Ca.IN.020.32.2.1
GAGCGTAGCCATCCTGCTTCGCCTGGATCGAGGCCAGCCGGGAGTTATGGTAGTTGGCGTTGCATTTGATCCGCGCCGGCATCGCATTATCGGGCATTCTGATCCACGAGCTGATCTGTGCGGACGCACCTTTCTTAACCTGGCTTGCCGAGGGGCGCGGGATGGCTGTGATGGTTGTGCCGACCGGCCCGGTGGCCACCATGTCGCCTTCATTTGTAATGTAGGCCGAAACGCGCAGGTGCGCTGAACACCGGATGTTGTTGGCCTTGCACAGGTCAAAGATCGCCTGTGTCAGTTCCAACTCGCTCGGTCCAGGATCGAACCGCATTGCCTTCTGAGAGAAGGCGTATCGGTTGAAATGCTCTGCAAGCCGAAACAGGTAGAGTTGCTCATCCTCGTCATTCCAGTAGCCTCTGAGGCCTTCGAAGACTCCGATTCCGTATTTTCCGGCCAGAGAGAAAGCATGTAGAGTCGCATCGTTCCAAGGAACGATTTTTCCATTGTGATAGACAAATTCCGGGGATGGCATTTCAGCTCTCACTGTTTGTTTGATTGAACAGGGAAGCCGAGGTCAGAGAATTGGGTAACGAACCTCGGCTTGGATGTCGTTTCAGGAGAAATAGGCCGCCGCAATAGCGTCCAGGCCACGCTGAAGGTCGGAGCGTTCCCTCGCCTTACCGGTGCCAAATCTGATGCGATGCGGAGCCGAGCCGCCGGCAAGCAGGAAACTGCTCGCAGGACCCACGTCAGCACCACGGCGTTTGCAGTCCCCGACGAACTCAAGGAGCTCTCTGTTAGAGGGCGCTTCCATCCAGACGTGCAGGCATTCCGGTGTGGTCTGGAAACTGGTGCCCTTCAACGTTTCCGCAACCATGTTTTGCCGTGCGCGGGTTTCTTCGCGGACAGCCGCAATGATCCTGTCGGCACCACCGTTGTGAACGAGTTCCGTCGCAACACCCGCGTTGGCAGGTGCGATCATCCAGTAGGTCATGCTGCTGCCGGGCCAGAACAACCGGGCCGGGTCGGTGGTCTTCGGCGTGACCAGATAGGCTGCCTTCAGGCCGGCGCCGATCGATTTGGCCGTGCCGAGCATGTAATAGGTGATGTCGGGCGCCAGTTCGGCGAGCGGTGCCGGCACATCCTCCGGCAGAAGCGAATAGATGTCGTCCTCGAGGATCGCAACACCATGTTTTAGCGCAATCGCAACGATCTCCTTGCGGCGCTCCAACCCCATCATGGCGGTCGTCGGATTTTGCAACGTCGGCAGAGTATAGAGCGCCCGCGGCTTGTGCTCCTCGCACACTCTCTCGAACGCCTCTGGTACGATCCCTTCCTCATCCAGTTTGATGCCGACCAGATTGAAACCCATCTGCTTGGCGAACTTCGCCATCGTGGGGTAGGTCAATTCCTCGACCGCCAGGACGCCATTGGCTCCTACGAGGGAACCGCACAAAACGGTAAGGATCGCTTGTGTCGAGTGGGACAGAACCACGCGTTCTGGATCGGGAGCCGCAGAAAGGCGCCGCGTCACGAACTGGGCGCCCGCTGCACGATCTTCAGGGAACCCCAGAAACTGGTGGACGCCAATCCAGTCCATCGGCTCCCTTGCTTCAAGGAGCCTCCGCATCGCCGCGCGATATTCATGGTCGAAGGCTTCGGGAACACGCGGCGGGAGGTTGCCCGTCATAGGAATAGGAGGCAGTGATGAGCCGCCCGGTTTGTGTGTTTCGATGTGGGCGGTTTTTATCGGAGCATTCATGACGGCCTCGCGTTTCTAATCTTAGTTGGCTCTTTGGGGATCGTGCTCGCGCAGGGAAGGCTGGATCGGGCCGTACCGGCGGCGGAAGGTGGGGCCTAAGGATGACCAATCGGCCCCCATAACTTCATTTCAGGAGCTTCTCTGTCTCGGCCGACATTTGTGCGACGGCTGCGGCAGGCTCGGTCTTACCGGTGACCACGCCACGAACGACTTCGATCTGAGCGTCAAAGATCTGGTCAGTGTTGTCGACCGGATAAGTGTACCAGTCACCGGCATTCGACAGTGATGCGGTCAGGCTGCGGACGTAGGGATTGGCTTTGAGGTAGTCCGCAAACTGATTGCTTTCGTTGAGCGCTTTGGAATTTGCCGGCAGATACCCTGCGTATTCGGCCTCCAACGCCTGTGCCTCAGGTCCATAGGCCCATTCGATGTACTGAAGGGCGGCTTTTTGGCGGGCGGGGTCGTCGGTGAGAACGAACATGCCGTGGGAGACAGCAGAGAGCTTGCCTTTTCCGGTAGTAACGGGGAAAGCCCCTACTTCGAGTTCGAAGTTATTGGCTTGCGCGGCTTTCAAAATGGACGGAATGCCGCTGGCGGGCCGGATAAGAATTCCGACAGTTCCCGCATTGAAAGCCTGACGTGCCTGATCGCGCGTCATCGCGACAGTGTTGGCTGCTTTCGCGAAATTACCAATGATGCTCATTGCTTCGACACCGAGTTCGCTATCGAAGCCGATTGTTCCGTTGTCCCCCTTCATTGAGCCGCCAAGCCCCGACAACACGTTCTGATACATCCAGTTGTTAGATGCCTCGAACTCGAAGTATCCACCGCTGATGTTGCCACCGAGCGCCGAGACTTTTGCTGCTGCGGCGATGATCTCATCCCAGGTTTGGGGCGGACGATCCCATCCCGCTTTTTTGAGCAGGCTCATATTGTAGAAGACAACGGGGACTGTCAGGCCATAGGGCACGGCATAGACATGATCGTTTGCAGCCGCAGCTTCAACAAGAGCTTGAGACATACCCGATGATGCAATGAATTCCTGGCCTCCGGGTATGGTATCGACTGGCTGGGCGATGCCCTTCTCCAAATAGAGGTGGGTATAGTTGATCAACTGGTGGGTCACGTCGGGAAGCTGTCCAACCAGCGAGTCCCGAAGGGTCGACTGAAAGAGCGGCTGCCAGTTGTCCCCTGCAGCAACGTATTCGATCTGCACATCCTCGTGCGCCGCGTTGAAGGCGACTCGCATTTTGTCCAGAAACTCAGTCCGGTTTGGCCAGGCATGAGAAATCTTTAGGGTGATCGTATCCGCCCATGCTTCGGTTCCCGAGAACATGGATACGCTTGGAGTTGCAGCGAGGCCGACAGCGATAATCTTGGTGAGAAGTCTGCGGGTCAGTTTCATTTTGGTTGCCCTGTGTTGGAGTTTCACTTCACCGCCCCACCTGTCAGCCCTTCGACGAACCATCTTTGTGCGGCGAGGAAAGCGATGATCAGGGGCGCGACCACGATGGTCGAGGCGGCCATAAGCGGACCGTAGTCGTTGCCGGCCTCCTCGTTCTTGAAGGCCATGATTCCGAGCGGCGGTGGCATCAGGTTCTGGTCGCGCACCGCGATCAGCGGCCAGAACAGGCTGTTCCAGTGCGAGACGACCGAGAAGATTCCGAAGGCGATGATGGCGGGCAGCGCCATCGGCACCATGATGCGCCAGACGATCGCAAGCTCAGAGAAGCCATCGAGCCTGGCGGCGTGGACGACATCGTCAGGGAGGGTCTTGAAGAACTGGCGGAACAGAAAGATACCAAAGGGTGAGACAACATAGGGGAAGATCAACGCCGCATAGGTGTTGAGAATGCCAAGCTTGGCGCTGAGGACAAACAGCGGCAGCGCCAGTACCTCATGCGGAAGCAGCAGCGCGATCAGCACCAGGGCGAACAGCAGGTTGCGGCCGGGGAAGCCCAGCTTGGCCAGCGCGTAGGCCGCCGGAGCGCAAACGGCAATCTGCAGCGCCAGGATTGCGGCGCAGACCATCACCCCGTTCAGCATGTAGCGCGGCAACGGTGAACTCGTCAGCGCTTTCGTGTAGTTCTCGACGCCATAGAATTGCTCGGGCCAGAAGCTGAAGGACGCGCGGAAGATCTCTCCCGGCGGCTTGATCGACAGCGACACCATCCACACAAAGGGAATGAGGATCAGTGCGCCGGTGATCAAGAGCACGGCATGGCGAATGACGGCCGACGGCGGGGAAAGGCGTTGCGTCCTCATTGGTAGTGAACCTTCTTGTCCATCACACGCGCCTGGATCAGCGTGAGCGTCACGACGATGAAGAGAAAGACGACGGCGACGGAGGCGCCATAACCGGTGCGCAGATACTGGAAGCTCTCGCGGTAAAGCGTATAGAGCAGCATCTCCGAGGCGTGACCGGGCCCGCCCTGGGTGAGCACCTGCACGGTGTCGAACGTCTCGAAGGCTTTCAGCGCCACGACGATGAAGATGAACATGGTGACGGGGCCGAGCATCGGAAGCGTCACGGTGCGCAAGCGGTCGAGCCATGCATCGGCGCCGTCGATGTCGGCTGCGTCGTAGAGATCCTGCGGGATCGACTTCAGCCCCGCCAGGAACAGCACCATGGCGTAGCCGAGGTTTTGCCAGATGCCGATGACGGCGAGCACCGGCAACACGGTGTTCTCGTCACGCAGCCAATTGGCAGTCGGCAGACCGAGGCCCGCGAGTGTCTGGTTGACGAGGCCGATAGTCGGGTGAAGCAGCGCCTCCCAGGCGATCGCCATGGCCGTCAGCGTCGCCATGAAGGGCAGGAAGTGAATCGCGCGGTAGAAAGCGCGGGCTGACTTGCCGCTTTCGATCAGCAGCGCGATGACGAGGCCGAGGCCAATTGTGCCCGGCACGACGATCGCCACATAGAGGATGGTATTGACGAGCGAAGCGCGAAACCCTTCGTCGGCGAAGACTACGTGGAAATTGGCGAGGCCAACGAAGGAGAGCGAGCTCGCACCAAACTGCCAATCGGTGAGCGCGATGGCAAAGACGGCAAAAACCGGCAGGAAGAACAGGACGACGAGCAGCAACAGGGCCGGGCCGGCAAGCGACCAGGCAGCAAACGTCTCGGCGAGGCGATGCCGGCGCAGCGCATCCGGTGATGCATGCGGCGCTTGGGAGGATTTGGCCTGTTCATCGACCGTGGAAGCGACCACACTCATTGCAGCCGCTCCTTCATCTGCACGACCGTTGCGCCCGGCTGGCCGTGTGGGCGGATGCGCTTGCCGTCTGCCGCAAACAGCAGCAGCCGCTCGGGCTTGACGCCGAGATGCAGCGTCTGGCCGGAGGCAATCTGCGGTGCTCGCTCGGCGAGCAATCTTGCGATGACCGGGTGGTCGCCCCCGGGAACATCGAGATGAACGAACAGGTCGGAGCCCATATGCTCGACCAGGCGCACCGCGCCGGTCAGGATGTTGTTGCCGGCGGACTCGACCAGATGGAAGGCCTCGGGCCGGATCCCGACGGTAAGACCAGTCCCTGAAGCAATTTCTGCCGGAATGGAGAAACATGTGCCTACAGTCTCTGCCAATCCGCCTTCTCGCACCTTGGCCTCGAGCATGTTGATCTTCGGTGAGCCGATGAACTCGGCGACGCGCCGATCGTCCGGATCGGCATAGATCTCCTGCGGCGGTGCGACCTGCAGCAGTTCGCCGTCGAGCATGACCGCCACCCGGTCAGACATGGTCATCGCCTCGGACTGATCGTGCGTCACATAGACGAAGGTGACACCGAGTCGCTTGTGCAGTTCCTTGATCTCGGCACGCATCTGAACGCGTAGCTTGGCGTCGAGATTGGAGAGCGGCTCGTCCATCAGGAAGACCGCCGGCTGGCGGACCATGGCTCGGCCGACGGCGACGCGCTGGCGTTGGCCGCCGGACAGTTGCCCCGGCTTTCGCGTCAGGAGGTGACCAATGCCGAGCGCCTTAGCGGTGCGCATCACCTCGATCTCGATCTCGGCGGCAGCCGCCTTTGTACCCGGCACGAAACGACCGACCATCGGCAGGCGCTGCCAGGCGGAAAGCCGGCGCATCCTGAGCGGTACGGCCATGTTGTCCTCCACCGTCATGTGCGGGTAGAGCGCGTAGGACTGGAACACCATTGCCACGTCGCGCCGCTTCGGCCGCACGCCGTCGACCACACGCTCGCCGATCGCGATCGAGCCTCCCGTCTGCACCTCGAGCCCGGCGAGGATTCGCAGCAGTGTCGACTTCCCGCAGCCCGACGGACCGAGAAGCGTCAGGAACTCGCCGTCCGCGACATCGAGCGAGACGCCGCGCAGCACAGACGTGGCGCCGAAGGACTTTTCTATTTTTTCGATGGTGATGGCCGCCATGGTGCTTCACCTCTGCCAGTCGAAAGCAGCCGAAATCCACCACCTTCGCGATTTATGTTTCGCGGCGGACGATCGAACCGTTCTGTCACAGGCGTGTGACAATCATCGAATATTGCGATAGAAATCCGCTAAATCTGGATGAATTGTCCGCTGACCCGAACCGCAAAAAAGCTCGGCCGAAGAAAAGGAACTTTGGTTCAAGGGCATCACCCGGAGCCCGCTCGAAGACGCCCAGGAGGGATGGCTCGGCTTGAATAGTGAAGGATGCGACCGATCCTGGCTGTCCGAGCGGTATCCTCAATCGATCGCGGCCGTCCGAACCTCCACGAGCATGTGATCGCCGGGTAGCGACCATCGCATCCGCTACTTCTTGACCATCCGCTTTCCAACAAAACGAATTTTCAGCCGACCCGGCAAGGGTTATAGCGACGCAATGCCCTGGCGTTGCTGCCGCAAGGGAGGCGGAAATCTCAACCCTAGTTCCGAACAAAAACCCCGCCGAAAGCTCGGCGGGGAGGACCATAACGTTATGCGGTTACCAGCGGGTTATTTGGCATTAGAAGTTGCGCTGGAAGCGAAGGAAACCGCCGACCTCGCCGTTGTCATCATCCAGTTCATCGTCAAGGTTGGCTTGGAAAGCCACTTCCGGTGTAATCACCAGACCTGGAACCAACTCGTAGGGAACATCGACAACCGCAACAAAGCTTTCCAAGTCGTCATAGGCAAGCTGGACGACGATGTCAGCTTTTTCGGTAGCCTGGTATTTTCCACCTCCCCACACAGCCCAATCTCCGCCCCAAGCACCGAAGTAATTTGGACTGTTCACACCCAAATCGTCATTATTTGAAGCATACCCGGCCATAATGAAGAGCGAGAGCTGCTCGGATGCATTGACGTCCAAGCGAACTTTCCCAGCGACCTCTTCCCAAACCGAGTCATAGCCGACTACGGCCGAAATACCGCCCCAGCCCTGCTTGTAGGACACGCCAACGACGGCGTGTGGTAAATAGCTGTCCAGCGTGTAGAGAGTCCCAGTACCTTCTTCAAGGGCGACCCCGGCCGAAAAGCCGCTCTGGCTCTTGAACGTGTAGGCAATCTGGTTGGCATTGGCAGGGCCGTAGCCGATACCACCTAGATCGTCGTTCATCACACCGCCAGCGTCATAGGTGATGGTCTTAAACAGTGATTTTGCCTTTCCTATACGGAGGCCGCCGAGTTCGATAAAAGCCTGATCGATGGCGAGGCTGTCCGTAACAGTGATAACGTTATCAGGCGCGCTGGTGGTGTATTGAAAAAGGAGCGCTGCAAAGCTCCGCAAGGTGCCCAACTCGGTCTCAGAACGGGCGTCGATGCGCGGAGCGAAACGAGCACGCTTGTAGTAGGTGTCGTTAAAGTCGACTTCGCCTTCCGCGAAATCCTTCTTATCTAGAACGTCCTGGTGCCCGAGCAAGCCGACGCCGATGTCGTAGCGTATGTAGCCGTCGATTTTCAGGCAGGTTTCGGTGCCAGGTATGAAGTAGAAGCCGGCGCCGTAGACGTCGCAGACGCGTACATATTCGACCGGCTCCGGCTCGGCGGCCGCGACCGCATCGGCGGCCCTTGCCACGGACAGATTGAGCGGCAATGCCGCCAACCCAAGAAGCATCCCTCTTACAAACATTCCACCACTCCACAGCTGTTTGAGGGCTGAGCCACCCGCAAACGCGAGGTGCGGGCCGCTTCAGCCATTTCAGAGAATTGGCTTTGGGAGAGCCAATGACGGGAGGAATGAAGGCACAAAGGCGGTTGTAATATCAACTACTGACTGAAATTACTGACAGTATACCTGCGCGTTATTTCTCGCCGGTCTCAATATCAACACAGTCAGTTACTGGATTGTGCAACCCGTGTATAAAGTGCATTTCGTCGTTAGTGGAATTGCCCTGGCCACTTGTTTTCTGATTTAACAATTTATTGGAGCAGTCGGACTCTTTCCGGCACTTCACAAGGAAGTTTTTGCATAGATGGCAGCGGCATCCGCCACCTGGGCTGCCCGGTTCCGTTTGAGTAGATCCAAGGGGATTTTGCCGTCGAGCAACCGAGAGGGACGAACAAGCCACAACCAGGCCGACCGGGGATTCTCTAACTCCGCCAATACCTGGCTGATGCCATCAACCGGACGTCCGTCGACGAATTGGGCCAAGGGGAACACGTGCGTGCGTCTGCCCTTCGGCAGTGCGATGACCTCATTGCGGCGTCTCCAGACGTGGAGCGTCGATCGCGGAATGTTGAGCTCGTCTTCGATGAACGTCTGACCAACCACCTTACCGGCCCAGCTCTGCATCAGGGAGCATTGACCTTGAGAAAGGTGATGCTCGACCTTGGTCTCGGCGTCAGCCTGGCCGCCTATTGCGTTTCCAGGCACAAACCGGCCTTGCTTTTGGCGCTCGTCGATCTCTGCAGCCAGCGATTCGACAAGCCTGGTGACCGCATCGGGAAGCAGTTCGCCGGCGGAATCCAAAGCCGACCGATGCTCTAAAGGAAGCGACGTGACGGCGACAAGCACGTGGCCTGCCAACTTTCCCGCAACGTCCAATGCCTCTCGTGTCACCGGCACGCTTCGGCGCCGCAGTACAAACTCTACCTCGGAAGCAATCAGTCGAGCCGACTCATTCCGCCAGTATCTGCTCAAGCCACTGCCAACGACAGACATTGTCCCAAGTCCCTTCAATTCGCTCTCTGGCAGAGCCGATAGATTGGCCCGCAAGAACGCTCGACATGTCCGGTTCCCCTCTGTCACAGGCGTGTGACAATCATCGAATATTTCGATACGGATAAGGCCATTCTGCATGGATTGGCCGGTCGCCGGGGCAGGAGAAAAGCTTGGCCGAGGGAAAGGACCTTTCGCTCAACGCGGTTCGCGCTTTCGTCCAGGTCGCCCGCGACAAGAGCGTCACCAGGGCCTCGAAGTCGCTTGGCATCACCCAGAGTTCGGTGAGCCGCCATATCGCCGTCCTGGAGGAGTATTTCGGGGCCAAGCTCATCGAACGGCGGGGGCGTCAGAGTCAGCTCACGGATTTCGGGCGGCTCTTCGCCGATGCGGTGGCCGAACCTCTCGAGACGATCCACTTCACCGCAAGGCGGATGCGCCGGGGCGACCGGACGGATACCAACCGGCTTGTCGTTCGAACCTCGCTCTCGACCTTCGCCTATACGCTGCTCATTCCCAATCTGCGCGAGTTCTCCAAGGAAACGAACGGTCTCACTGTCGACGTCATCAGCACCCTGTCGGCGCCTGCCTCAGACGACAGCTTCGACGTGCTCCTGACCCGAGACTTGACATTGACCGAGCCGGCCGATCGCTGGGATTTCTATGACGAGCAGCTCGTCTGCGTCGGTGCGCCAGATTGCGTAGCCGGTCGCGGCCTCGAGGCGCTACGCACCACACCGGTGATCGCCGTTACCTCGCGCCCCGACATCCTGCCGACCTGGCTGCGCGGCCTGGACCTGAAGACCTCGGACGTTATCTCCGGGGCGCGCTACGACCATCATTACCTCGCCCTGCCGGCGGTCACCACCGGTCAAACCTTGCTGGTAACGCCGCACATCATCGTCGCGGATCTGATTCGGCAGGGTCTTTTGGAGGTGCTGCCCGGCTCGCGCGCGCCAAGCGGCATGCAATACCGGGCCTATGCGGTCGACCGCAGCGGCAATCCGGATCTCGCCCGCGCCTTCTGCCGCTGGCTGACAAGGCTCTGCCGAAAGAAGACCGAGGAGGAGAACGCCGGCAATCCCGTCTCGGCGGAATGATGCATCGCAAAACGCGATCACTCCGACAGCTTTCCGCGATGGCAAAACTGGCGGGCAGCGGACCCATCCTTTAGCTCTGGACGGAAATTCCTGGAATTTGAGGAAAGTCCATTGCCCTTAGTCGCCAAAAGGCTGCAGGCCGTCCGTCCTTCGCAAACGAAAGCCATGACCGCCAAGGCGGCTGCCTTGCGCGAACAAGGTGTCGATATCGTTACGCTGAGCCAGGGCGAGCCGGATTTCGACACGCCCGAGACTGTGCAGCAGGCCGGCATCGCCGCTATCCGCAACGGCAGGACACGCTACACGCCTGTTGCCGGTGTTAAACCGCTGCGCGAGGCGATCCGCGACAAGCTCTCGCGCGATAACGGTCTCGATTACGACATCGACCAGATCACCGTCGGCTGCGGCGCCAAGCAGATTGTTTTCAACGGCCTCTTCGCCACCCTGGATCCGGGCGACGAGGTCATCATCCCGGCACCCTGCTGGGTCTCATATCCGGACATGGTGCGGCTCGCCGGCGGCGAACCGGTGCTCGTTCCCTGCCGGGAGCGCTTCGGGTTCAAGCTGAAGCCGGAAGACTTCGAAGCCGCGATCACGCCGCGCACCAAATGGCTGATGCTGAACTCGCCGAACAATCCGACCGGCGCGGTCTACTCCAGGAGAGAATTGGCGGCGCTTGCCGAGGTCCTGCGCCGGCACCCCCACGTCCACGTCCTTTGCGACGACATATACGAAAAGCTCGTCTACGACGTGCCGTTTACGACCATGGCCGAAGCCGCCCCGGACCTCATCGACCGGGTGCTGACCGTCAACGGCGTCTCCAAATCGAGCGCCATGACCGGCTGGCGCCTCGGCTACGGCGCGGGCCCGAAAGACCTCATCAAGGCGATGAACACGATTCAAGGACAGACCGCGTCGCATACGAGCTCGATCTCGCAATATGCGGCCATCGAGGCGATTGCCGGCAATCAGGACTACGTCACCGAGTTCGTCACCGCCTTCGCCAGGCGCCGCGATCTCGTCGTCGAACAGATCAACCAGGCCGAAGGCCTTAGCTGCCGCACGCCAGACGGTGCCTTCTATGTCTTCGTCAACTGCGCCGGAGTCATCGGCAAGGCGACGGCCGGGGGCAAGGTGATCGAGGACGACATGGGTTTTGCCATGTATCTGCTTGAAGAGTTCTGCGTCGCCGTCGTTCCTGGCTCGGGCTTCATGGCCTCCCCTTACGTCCGCATTTCCTATGCCGCGTCAGAGGAAGAGCTGCGGCGCGCCTGCGGACGCATCCTCGCCGCCTGCACCGCCCTCTTTGAAAGCGAGAAGACCCGTGAGCAAAGCAAGAAAACTGCGTGAGAGCATGGCCGAGAATGGCCTCGTCCACATTATGGCCGCCCACAGCCCGCTGTCGGCTATTCTTGCCGAAGAGGCCGGCTTCGACGGGCTCTGGGCGTCGGGCTTCGAACTATCCGCCCTTTACGGCCTGCCGGACATGAGCCTCGTCTCGATGACCCAGCATCTCGACATGCTGCGGGCGATCGAGGGGAAATCCTCGCTGCCGATCGTTGCCGATATCGACACCGGCTACGGCAATGCAATCAACGTCATCCACGCGATTGCCGAATATGAGCGCGCCGGCGCTTCGGCCGTGGTCATCGAGGACAAGACTTTTCCGAAGGTCACCAGCCTCGCCGCCGACGGCCGGCAGGAACTGCTTCGGATCCAGGAGTTCCAGGGCAAGGTCGAAGCGGCCATCGCAACCCGCAAAGACCCGGACTTCCTGGTCATCGCCCGCACCGAGGCGCTGATCGCCAGTCTCGGCGAGCAAGAGGCGCTGAAACGTGCACATGCCTATGTTGAGGCCGGGGCCGATATGATCCTGATCCATTCGAAGAAAAAGGATCCGTCCGAGATCGAGAGCTTCGCGCGGGCCTGGAACGGCGACGTGCCGCTCACCATCGTGCCGAACGCCTATCCGGACCTCGACGCGGACCGCATCAAGGCGCTCGGCAGCATCCGCATGGTGATCTACGGCAATTATGGCATCCGCGCCGCCACGACCGCCATGCAGGATGCCTTCCGCCGCATCGTCGCCGATGGCGGCGTGCAGAACATCCACAAGGACATCATCCCGGTCGAGGAGGTGTTCCGGCTTCAGGGCATGGAAAAGACCAAGGCCGACGAGAAGCGTTTCTTGCGGTAGCGGGCACCTCGTCTGGATCCGAAAATCGACCTCCACGACTTGCCGCCGGACGGGCCATCGTAAGACCCCTGCGGCACATCCTGCCGGTGCCCTCCCCGCCGGCAGGATGCTCAACTTTTCGGATTTCTGCTAGGCGCGCTGTGTGTTCCTCATAAAGCTGGCCTCATGTTCCTATCGCCGCTCGCGACCGTCGACAGACGCGTCGGTCGCCGCCAAGGCACCAACGCAGCCGCCGCCACCACCGCCCTGCGGCCTGTCTTTCCCCTCCCCGATGCGCCACAGCGCGACGAGCGGCAAACAGGTCTTGCGGGCGCGGCGAATTACCCGACTTGCTTTCCTTTGGAGGCAACATGTCGGGAACCAAAATCCTCTGGGGTCAGATCGTCATTGTCGCCGTGATCGTGCTCACCGCGATCTGGTGCGCCACGCAATGGACTGCCTGGCGTCTCGGTTTCCAGCCGCAGCTGAGTACGCCCTGGTTCGAACTCGCCGGCTGGCCGGTTTATTACCCGCCAGCCTTCTTCCTGTGGTGGTTCTCCTACGACGCCTATGCGCGATCGATCTTCCACGAGGGTGCGATCATCGCCGCGTCGGGCGGCTTCCTCTCCATAGCGGTCGCCATCCTCATGTCGGTGTTGCGGGCGCGAGAGAGTGACGACGTCGAGACCTACGGCTCCGCCCGCTGGGCAACGCCGGCCGAAATCAAGGACGCCGGCCTGCTCGGACCGGACGGCGTCGTGCTCGGCCGCTGCGAGCGTGACTATCTCCGGCATGATGGTCCCGAGCACGTCCTGTGCTTTGCGCCCACCCGATCGGGCAAGGGTGTTGGCCTCGTCATCCCCTCGCTGCTGGCATGGCCAGGCTCGGCCATCGTCCACGACATCAAGGGCGAAAACTGGCAGCTCACC